>JAJQFY010000144.1 GCA_021200935.1 Oscillospiraceae bacterium | reverse complement strand
GCGCCGGAAACGCCGCCCCCAATCAGGAGCGCCGGGGCGGCGGCAAGAAGAAATTCCTGGAGAATTACTGCATCTCCCTGACCCAGCAGGCCCGTGAGGGCAAAATGGATCAGATGATTGGCCGCCAGGAGGAGCTGGAGCGGGTCATCCAGATCCTGAACCGACGGCAGAAAAACAACCCCTGCCTGATCGGCGAGCCAGGCGTTGGCAAGACCGCCATTGCGGAGGGGCTGGCCCAGCGCATTGCCGCCGGGCAGGTACCCTATAAGCTGCAAAACAAAGAGGTCTATCTGCTGGATCTGACCGCCCTGGTGGCCGGAACCCAGTTCCGGGGCCAGTTTGAGAGCCGGATGAAGGGTCTCATCGACGAGGTGCGCCGCCAGGGGAACATCATCCTGGTCATCGACGAGGTACACAACATCGTGGGAGCCGGGGACGCGGAGGGCAGCATGAACGCCGCCAACATCCTCAAGCCCGCCCTCTCCCGCGGGGAGATACAGGTCATCGGCGCCACCACCTTCTCGGAATACCGCAAATATATCGAGAAGGACGCCGCCCTGGAGCGGCGGTTCCAGCCTGTCACCGTGGCGGAGCCGTCCATCCCGGACAGCATGGAGATCCTCAAGGGCATACGCTGCTATTACGAGGACTTCCATGACGTGACCATCTCCGACGAGATGTGCCAGATGGCCGTCACCCTCTCCGAGCGGTACATCACCGACCGCTATCTGCCCGACAAGGCCATCGACCTTTTGGACGAGGCCTGCTCCGACGTGGATTTGAAAAACCCGGACTCCGCCCTTCGCATGGAGCTGGAAAAGGAGAACGCCAACCTGGACAAGGAGCGGGAGATGCTTCTGACGGCGGAGAGCGACAACTTTGAGCGCCTGGCCCAGATCCGCAGCCGCCAAATGCAGATTACCGACCAGCTCACCGTCCTGCAGGCCAAGGGCCGCCCGGATCTGACGGCGGCGAACCTGGCCCGCATCATCGAGCTGTGGACAAAGATTCCCGCCACCAACATTACAGACGACGAGTTTGACCGGCTGGCCGGTATCGACCAGCGGCTGAAAAGCCACATCATCGGCCAGGACGAGGCGGTGGAGGCCGTGTGCGCCGCCATCAAGCGCAGCCGGGTGGGCCTTCAGGCCAAGCGCAAGCCGTGCAGCTTCATCTTCGTGGGCAGCACCGGCGTGGGCAAGACCGAGCTGGTGAAGCAGCTTGCCATGGATTTGTTCTCCGCCCCGGAGAGCCTGATCCGGCTAGATATGTCCGAGTTTATGGAAAAATTCTCCGTCTCCCGCATCATCGGCTCCCCGCCGGGGTATGTGGGCTACGACGAGGCCGGGCAGCTCACGGAGAAAATCCGCCGCCGCCCCTATTCCGTGGTTTTGTTCGATGAGATAGAGAAGGCCCACCCGGACGTGATGAACATCCTCCTGCAAATTCTGGACGATGGCCGCATCACCGACGCCCAGGGCCGGACGGTGAATTTTGAAAACACCATCATCATTATGACCACCAACGCCGGTTCCGAGCGGCGGGTAGGCGGCCTGGGCTTCGGTCAGACCCTCAGCGACATGGGGAAGGACAAGGCCACGAAGGCCCTCCAGGAGTTCCTGCGGCCTGAGTTCATCAACCGGGTGGACGAGATCGTCTACTTCAGCCCCCTCTCGGAGGAGACCTTCCGGGGCATTGCCGACCTGATCCTCCGGGAGCTGCGGGACGTGATGACCGAGCGGAAGATAGACTTCACCTGGGACGACTCCGTCATCACCTATCTGGTGGAGAAGAGCTATTCCGTCACCTACGGCGCCCGGAACCTGCGCCGCCAGATTCAAAAGGACATTGAGGACGCCATCGCCGCCGAAATCATCGACAAGCGCCGGGGCCAGGTCAGCGCCATCTCCGTGGCCGCCCAGGACGGCAAGGTTGTCATTGCGGCAATATAAACTCTCATTTGGAATAAAAAGCAATCCCGCGCCGGGAAGCTCTAGGCTTTCCCGGCGCGGGTTTTCCGTTGTGTGCTGTTTTATTGCTCCGCCTTGCGAATGATTACGAAGGGGGTGAGCTGGGTGGAGTTGCCGGAGGGGTTGTCGTCGATCAGCTCTTTGCACTGGTCGTCGGTCAGGGTCAGGTCGGGGCTTTTGCCCAAAATATCCCGCGTGAAGTCGTTGGCGTCCACCAGCATACAGGTGACGCCGGTCTCCTCCCGGATGCGGCGGCAGACCTCATCAGGCTCCTTGGGGAGCATAATGCAGTAGTCCCAGTATTCCTGGAAGGAGGCGGTGTAAAACCCGTCCAGGCCCTCCACCTCCGGCCCGGCGATTTTATAAAATACCCCCTTCTTGCCGAACAGCTTCCCCACCCCGGCGGCGATGGAGGCCCAGATGATCTTCCCCGCGCCGCAGTGGTCTATGGCAAACTGCATTTTCCAGGGGTTGTCCACCCCCACCCCGTAGGGGCTGTGGGAGGCGAATTTCGACAGGAATTTCGCAAGCCCCGTCAGCTTCATATCCTTTTTATAGATGATATTCCTCTGGCAAAGGGAGATGATTTTCTCTGCCACGGAGAGGATGTCCCCCTCCTGATACACCGGCAGCACATACCGGCGCACCAGCTCGCAGTAATCCTCCCCAATTTTTACAAAGTGGGTCTGTATGGCCCCCCGGTTGTAGGCGCCAAAGCTGGTCTCGATCCGCAGCTTTTTGTTTTCGTTTGGTGTTAGTGTGGAATCCACAGTCCTTCCTCCCTCGTATGATCCAGGCCGGGTCAGCCCGCCTCGCCGCGGGCGGCCCGCTGTTGATTCTTATCGTTCGCCGACAATAATATATCCAACAATAAGCAGAATTTTCCAAGAAAGTATACTTTCTTGTAAGGGAGATTTGCTGTCGATTCGGCGGAGGAAAGCCCTATTTTATGCAATTTTACGGTGGATGTCTTTCGATATATGTGGTATAATTACCCTACAAAATATCCAAGAGCTGTCTCCAGAAAAGTATACTTTTTTGTAGCTCAACTCTTCACAAAGAGAAGGAGAAATGGAAAGCAATGAGGTTTCGATTTTACGCGGCCCTCTGGACGGCAAAGCTGGTCTACCGCGTCATGCGTCTTTTTGGCAAAACCGGCTCCTATCTGCCGGGACGCATAGCCCTCCGCCTTTGCCCGGACTATCTGCGGCTTGTCCGGCGGGCGGAGCATATTGTGTGCGTCACCGGCACGGACGGCAAGACCACCACCACCAATATGACGGCGGATCTGCTGGAAAAATGCGGCTACGGCCCTGTTGTCACCAACCGCACCGGCGCCAACACGGAGCCGGGCGTCGCCACCGCCATGACCGCCTCTGTCACCTGGCGGAACCGCAGCCGGGCCAAGTCCGTGGTGCTGGAGGTGGACGAGCATTACGTCCCCATCGTCTGCCCGAAGATTCGGGCAGATTATCTACTGGTGACGGCCCTCCTGCGGGACTCCGTGCAGCGCAACGCCCACCCGGAATATGTGTTCAACAAAATAAACCGCACCCACCAGCCGGATATGCAGATGATTTTAAACGCGGACGAAATGCGTTCCGCCGCTCTGCTCCCCCAAAACAAACGGATTTACTTCGGCGTCGGCCCCCTCCCCGGCGACACCAGAACCCCGGAAAATATCATAAACGACTATCCCCTCTGCCCCGTGTGCGAGCATCGGCTGACCTATGAATACGTCCACTACGCCCATATCGGCAAAGTCCGCTGCCCGGCCTGCGGCTTCCAAAACCCGAAGGCGGACATTCTCGTCACCGCCGCAGACCGGGAGACCATGACCATGCAGGTGTCCATCGCCGGGCAGGAGTACACTCTGCCCCTGATAAACGACGCCCTGTTCAATATCTACAACGAGGCCGCCATCATTGCCCTGCTGACCGCCATGGGTACGTCTCCGGCCCTTTTGCGGGACACCCTGGGGCAAATCGCCCCGCCGGAAACCCGCCTGGCCTATCTTCAGGCCGGTGGGGTATCCATCGTGCGTATGCTGGCCAAATCCAATAACTCCCTGCCCATCTCCCTGCTGTTCGACCATGTGCGAAAGGCGCCGGGCCGGAAACTGGTGATTCTGGCGGTGGACGACGCCACCGAGTACGGCAGCTCGGAGCGAATCGGCTGGATATACGACGCGGATCACGAGTTTTTAAACAGCGACAGCATCCCGCAAATCGCCGTGACAGGCCGCCGGTGCCATGACCATATCGTGCGCCTGCTGCTGGCCGGTGTCCCCAGGGAGCGGCTTGCGTGCTATACGGACGAGCTGGAGGCGGCAGGGGCGCTGCCCCTGACCGACATCGACACCATCTTCCTTCTCCAGGATCTCACCAGCTACGAGCTGGCCCTGCAGGTGGAGAAGGTACTTATGAAACGATTGGAGGAGCCTTCCCTATGACGGTAGAAATTCTGTACCCTGAGCTTTGCAATCTGTACGGCGACCGGGGCAATATGGAATATTTCAGGCGCTGCGTTCCCGGTCAGTATATAGAAACCAGCGTGGATCGCGAGCCGTATTTCGTCTCAAACCCGGTGGATATGGTCTATCTCGGCTCCATGTCAGAGTCCTCCTGCGACAGGGTTCTCAAGCGGCTCATGCCCCACCGGGAGCGGCTGCGCCAGATGATAGAGGAGGATGTGGTGTTTCTTCTGACCGGGAACGCGGCGGAGCTTTTCTGCCAAACCATCCAGGTGGATGGGGGCCAGCCCATCCCCGGCCTGGGGCTTGTGGGCCTGACCGCCCAGCGTATTCTCCCCCACCGGGTCAATTCCCTGGTTTTGTGCCGCTTCGAGGAGATGAAAATCGTGGGCTACACCAGCCGGTTCGGCCATCTTAACGGCATCGACCAAAGCACAGCCCTGTTTTCCCTGGAACGGGGCCTGGGCAGCGCTCCCAACTGCCGGTACGAGGGCTACCGCGTCCACAACCTGTTCGGCACCTATCTCCTCGGCCCCCTGCTGGTGCTGAATCCCGACTTTAACCTGTACCTCCAGCGCCTTCTCGCCGTTCCCTCCCCCGCCCTGGCCTTCCAGGAGGAGGTACGCCTGGCCTTCGACCTGCGCCTGGCCGAATACGAGAAAAAGGAAACCGTCTACCCCAGTCACCTGACAGACTGAACGATTCGGACAAAAACCGGGAAAACGGGCCCCCCTTGGTCATAAGACCAGGCAGGGCCGGTTTCGGTTTTGTTTTGTGTAATAATTATTGGCGCAGGGCCTTCCGGGCCTGGCGGATTTCCTTGTCCAGCTCGTCCAGCGCGGCGTCCAGCTCCTCCGCGATATAATCCCCCAGGGCCATAGCGGTCAGGATGGTCTGGGCGGCCTCGATCATGGCGTCCTCCACCTCCTGGCCTACGCCTACCAGCTCCAGCTCACCGTCGCCGTCGCTGTCCAGCAGCACCATGTCCGGGGCGCCGTTGGCGTCGGAATCGTGGAAATACAGGTCAAACTCCCCGTCGCCGCTCAAATCCACCGCCAGGGTGTCGATATCCCCGTCCCCGGTGGAATCCAGCAGCACCACATCCGGGGCGCCGTCGCCGTCCACGTCTATCAATATCTCATCCTTCGCGCTGCGTACCAGGGTCTTTCGCAAATCGCGATCCAGCTTCATTTTCCGCTTGACCTTCCGCAGGGTTCCCATAGATATTCCTCCCAATCAATATCAATATATGATATACAGAATCAGTGACGGCCACCGCCGCCGGGGCCGCCAAAGCCCCCGGGACCGCCAGGGCCGCCGAAGCCGCCCGGCCCAGGGCCGCGTCTTGGCGGGGGCGGCGGGGGCGCTCCATACATAGGCCGCCGCCGGTGGCCCAGCCGCCATGCCAGATTGTTCAGGGCCGCCGCACCCACCACAACGCCGCCTACGGTAGCCGCCGTCTTTGCCGCGCTGGACATACCGCCGGTCATGGACGCGCCGCAGTTGGGGCAGTAGTTCACCCCGTCCGCCGCCTCCAGGGCGCAGTTAGGACAATAACAGGACATTCTTCTGACCTCCTTCCAGGCAGGACGAACCAGCCGTCCTCCTCTTGATATTGCCATTTTACCAGACCCGTGATGCCTTCGCAAGCCTCTGTTTTGTGCAGTTTCTCAGCCCTGTGCAAATTTTTGCCGCCTGAATTGTAACTTTTTTATGAAGCGCAGGGTGTCCGTATTTGTAATCCTATATCAATTTTATTTTGGTTGAATCTTTCATAACAAATTTGCAGCTTTTTGTTGACAGCGGGGCAAAATATGGTATAATCATTTTAGGAATCATTCCTAAAACTTACATCATCAAATGGAGGTATATCATATTATGGCTAAATGGGTATGCACAGTTTGCGGTTACGTTTACGAGGGAGACCAGGCCCCGGAGGTCTGCCCTATCTGCAAGGCTCCCGCTTCTAAATTCATCCAGCAGGGCGAGGACAAGGTCTGGGCGGCGGAACACGTCATTGGCGTGGCCCAGGGCGTGCCGGAGGACATCATTGCCGACCTGCGCTCCAACTTCGAGGGCGAATGCTCTGAGGTGGGTATGTATCTGGCTATGAGCCGGGCTGCCCATCGGGAGGGCTATCCTGAAATTGGCCTGTACTACGAAAAGGCCGCCTACGAGGAGGCCGAACACGCCGCCAAGTTCGCGGAGCTGCTGGGCGAGGTAGTCTCCCCCTCCACCAAGGCCAATCTGGAGGCCCGCGTAGAGGCGGAAAACGGCGCCACCGCCGGGAAGGTAGACCTGGCCAAGCGGGCCAAGGCGCTGAACCTGGACGCCATCCACGACACCGTACACGAAATGGCCAGAGACGAGGCCCGTCACGGCAAAGCCTTCGAGGGCCTGCTGAAACGGTATTTCGGCTGATCTCCCCCTGACATATAAAAAAGCAGCGGCGCTGGCCGCTGCTTTTGCTGTATTATACGCTACGCTCAGGGGACAAGGTCAAGGGTCAGCGCCCCCACGGGGCAGGCCCGGACACAGGCCGGTTCCAGGCCGTTTCGGATTCGTTCCACGCAGCCGTCGCATTTTTTCATCCGCACACGGCCATTCACGGTAACAAAGGTCTGCGCGTCATAGGGGCAGGCCCTGGCGCAGCGGCGGCAGCCAACGCACCTCTCCTCCTCCAAAAGGGTCAGGCCGGTCTCCTCGTCCTTATACAGGCACCCAACGGGGCAGTCTTTGACGCAGGGGGCGTCGTCACAGTGCCGACAGGACAGGGACAAAAAGACCCGCTTTCCGCCCTCCTCCGTGTAGGAAATATGCCGGAGCGGGGTCTGCCCCCCCTGCGATATCCGTATCGTTTTGATCCATACAGGCCACGGCGCAGGCGCCGCAGGCCATACACCGTTCCGGGAGGAAATGAAACACAGCTCTCATTCTGCCCCCCTCTTTCTAAGGCCGCAGCGGTAGCTTTTGAAGGCAGGAAACCCGGAATAGGGGTCGCAGTCGCTCTGGCCCATGAGCGAGTTGACGTCCGCCTCCCTGTGTCCGTGGTAGGTCAAAATGGTGCCGGGCATGGTGAAGTCCGTAAGCACCGCCCGCATGGATATGGTGTTTTGGCCGGTAAAAATCTCCACCGTATCGCCGGTCTGGATGCCAAGCCGCCTGCCGTCCTCCCGGTTGATCTCCGCGTAAGGCTCCGGGAAAAGGCTTTGCAGCCAGGGCATATCGTGAAGGCGGGAGTGCAGCACGTTCGGGCGGCGGATGCCGCTGCACATGGTAAAGGGGTACCTGTCCCCGTCCCCCGCCAGCGGCTCCCGCCAGGTTGGAATGGGTGAAAAGCCCTGGCCGCTGAACCGGGCGATCCGCTCGCTGTAGATCTCGAATTTCCCCGTCGGCGTTTGAAACCGCCAGGTACCCGGCACATGCACCGGCTCGTCCACCCGGACGGGATAAGGCTCCTCCTTCAGGCGGGCCAGGTCGATGGACGGGTTGTGCCGCAGCATATAGCCCAGGCAGGTATCGTAATCCGAGGTAATCAGCTCGTCCTTCAGCTCCAGCCGCCTAGCCAGGTCAAACAGAATGTCGGTGTCCGGGCGGGATTCGTACAGGGGCGCAATGACCGGCCTGGTGTAGGCCGCGTGGCGCCCGCCAAACACACGGAACTCGCCCCGCTCAAAGCCGGAGCAGGCCGGAAGGACGATGTCCGCGTACCGGGCGCTGTCGGTCATAAAAAGATCCACATCCACGAAGAAATCCACAGTCTCCAGCGCCCGCAGCATCCCCGGCGAATCCGGCCACATCCGATAATCCAGCCCATGGGCCCACAGCATTTTTATGGGATAGGGCCGCCCCTCCCGAATCTGGCGGGGCAGATCCATGGCCTGCATCTGGTGGACGGTATCGTACCAGATAGGGTACCGCTCCGCCCCCACCGGCCTCAGCGCCGGGCGCAGCTCGGCGGAAAATGCAGGCTCCCCCGTCTCAAATCCGGCCATGGAATGGGCGTAGGTCATGTAGGTGGGGATGTTGCCTCCCGGGCGGTCAAAGGTACCCATCAGCGCCGTAAGGCTCATAATGGCCCGGTAGGTCTGCATCCCGTTGCGGTGGTGGAGCAGGGCGGCGCCGTTCTCGTTGATAGCCACCGGGCCATACTGGTGCATCATGTCCACCGCCCGCAAAATCTTCTCCGCCGGTACGCCGGTGAGCTGCTGGGTATATTCCGGCGTGAACCGGCTGACATACGCCTTATAGGTCTCGTAGCCGTGAACCCTGTCGCGGATAAACTCCCTGTCAATCCAGTCCCGCTGAATCAGAAGATTGGCAAAGCAAAAGGCCAGGGCCGCGTCCGTGCCGGGGCGAATCTGCAAAAACAGGTCGGCGCTCCGCTCGGCCATATGGGTATAGCGGTGGTCGATGACGATGATTTTCATGCCCCTCTGGTGGGCGTTCAGGGTGGGCTGGGCGGAAAGATAGGCGCTGTAGTAGCCGGAGTAGGCCCACGCCAGATACAGGCCGCAGTGAGCGATATCCGGGCTGCACTTCTCCGCCCCCGTCAGCAGCTTCCAGGCCATGATGGAGGCGGTAAAGCAGCAGCTTGACTCGGTTCCGTAATTGGGCGAGCCGAAGGCATAGGTCAGGCGCTGCAAAAACGGGCGGTACCACTTGTTATACCCGGAAAAGAAAGCCACGCTCTCCGGGCCGGATTCCCGCTTATAGCCCAGCATACGCCCCGCCGCCTCGTCCAGGGCCTCCTCCCAGCCGATTGGCTCAAACCGCCCCGAACCCCGCGGGCCAACCCGCCGCAGGGGCGTTTGAATCCGATTCTCCCGGTAGACATACTGCCGGTTGGCCTGTCCCCTGGGGCAGAGCAGTCCGTGGTTGACCGGGTGATTTTTCGTCCCCTCTACCTTAATAATTTTCCCGTCCCGCACATAGCAGTCCACACCGCAGTGCGGCCCTGGGGCGCATATGTCGCAGACCTCCTGCCGCACCTCAATGCCGGTGTCCGCGCCGGGAATTTTCCCCTGAATGCGGCGCTCCAAATCCGTCAAGAGACTCCCCCTCCTTCCCATCGGCTGTTTTTCATGGCCGCATTATACACCACCCCGGGCCTCCCGTCCAGTCCCTGTCATTTTTCCATGGTCTGGAAAGCGCTAAAGAGGGGCTGCCTCACAGGCAGTGCCTGGAGACAGCCCCTTTTTATGACATTGGGGATATTCGATTAGCCCACAAGCTCCGTCTCGTTGTCGCCGGTGCTGGTCTCCTCGGTGACGGTTTCCGCCTCGGCGGGGCTTTCCTGCTCCTCGGTTTCGGCTTCTGTTTCCGTTTCGGTCTCGGTTTCTGCCTCGGTGACAGCGTCCGCCTCTGTCTCTGCCTCCGCCTCCGTCTCGGCTTCGGTCTCCTCCGTGTCCGTTACGGCCTCGGTGGGTTCCGGCTCCTCCTCATCGCTGCCGCCGCCGAAAATGCTGGTGAAGGCGTCGATGATTTTCTGGAAGAATTGGACGATTTTCTGCCCGAAGGTCAGGGCCTCTTGGGCGTATTCCTCCGCGGTGGCCAGGGTCTCCTGGAGAGCCTGCACCTTCTCCTGAAGCTGGGACACATCTAGCTGCTCCAGGCTGCGGACAAGCTCGATAATCTTGTCGAGCAGATCCTGATCGAGGGTGTAGCCGTATTCGTCGGCGATGGTCTCAATCTCCTCCTGAAGCTCCTCGTCCGTCATGTCCTCGGTCTCGTCCACAATCATTTTCACGTCGTTCACGATGGCGACGGCGGCCTCCTCGTCCTCCAGCTCGTCGGCCAGCTCTGCCGTCACCACCAGCTCGTCGGCGGCGGCGGACTTGGCCTCCTCCTCCAGCTCCTCGCCGGTGATGTCCTCATAGGCTTTATAGATGCCGGTCAGGGCGGCGGTGCCGGACACGGAATAGGGGGCGCCCACCATAACCTCCGCGTCATAAATCCCGGCGGTGGTCATAGCGGAACGGTACATATCCTCCGTACACCAGCTAATGTTATTGGTGGTGACGGTCAGGCCCGCGTCCTCCTCCAGGATTTTAATGTACACGCAGGAGATGCTCCGGGTGCCGATAACGCTGTCGGAGACGATGCCCTCCAAATAGGTGCGTTCCTCCGCATTGGTGACCGTCAGCTCCGTCACCGAACCCCGCAGCAGCCCAAACTGGGCGTACACAGTGAGAATCTGGTCGCTGGTAAGGTCGGCGCCGATGACCACCCGCTCCTCCCCGGCGTCCACGGCCAGGGCGGGAACGGCCAGGGCCGTCAGCATACACAGGGCCAGCACCAGGCTGATCAGCTTTTGAAAGCGTCTCATAGACAGGTCACTCCTTTCCAAGCGTCCCAGCCCAGGCGGCCAGGGCCTCTGCCTTCCGGCGGCAGGCGTCCCGCTCCTTGTCGCGGGCCAGGATGTAGACCTTGATTTTCGGCTCCGTCCCGGAGGGGCGGATGATAAGATTCACGTCGTTTGCCAGCTCAAAATACAGCACGTTTGACCCGGAAAGCTCCGTCCGGCCCACAGGGCCAAGCTCTGGCACGGTGATGGTGCCGTCCTTGTAATCCCGCAGGCGGACAATGCGATTCCCGCCCAGCTCGGTGGGCGTATGCTCCCGCATATTGGCCATCAGGGCAGCCATGCGCTCCGGGCCGTCCACCCCGGCCATATAGATGTTGACCGTCCGCTCCTGGAAAAAACCGTATTTTTCATACAGGGCGTCCAGGGCGTCCAGCAGGGTCATGCCCTTGGCGTCGTAATGGGCGGCCATCTCCGCGATCATCATGCTGGCGGTGACGGCGTCCTTGTCCCGGACGTAGTCGCCAAGCATATAGCCATAGCTCTCCTCAAAGGCCAGAATATACGCATAGCTGCCCTGGGCCTTATACTGGGCCAGCTTTTCCGCCATGAACTTAAAGCCGGTGAAGGTCTCCTCAAAGTGGACGCCGTTGGCCTCGCAGATGGTGCGGGTCATGGAGGTGGACACAATGGTGGAGAGAATGGCGGCGTTTTTCGGCAGCGTCCCGGCAGCCCGGCGGGCGGTGATGATGTAATCCGCCAGCAGCGCGCCCATCTGGTTTCCTGTGATGGTGTGGTATTCCCCATCCCGGCCCCGGGCCATGACACCCACCCGGTCAGAGTCCGGGTCGGTGCCGATAATCAGGGTGCTGTTCACCTTTTTCGCCAGGGCCACCGCCAGGTAGAACCCCTCCGGGTTCTCCGGGTTGGGGCTTTCCACCGTGGGGAAATTCCCGTCCAGCACCATCTGCTCCGGCACGGGATGAATATGCTTGACGCCCAGGCGCTTCAGCGCCTCCGGCACCAGGGCGTGGCCCGCCCCGTGGAAGGGGGTATAGACAATCTGAAGCCGGTCAGCCGCCTGGCGGACGCAGTCCCTGTCGATGGCCTGGGTCAGCACGCTCTGCAAAAACAGCTCGTCTGTCTCTGCCCCTATGTACTCGATCAGGCCGTCCTTCAGCGCCTCCTTAAAGGGCATGGTGGAAACGCCGGTGAAAATATCCAGCCCCGCCATGGTCTTCGCCACCGCCTCCGCGTGCTGGGGCGGAAGCTGGGCGCCGTCAGACCAATAGACCTTATAGCCGTTATATTCCTTGGGGTTGTGGCTGGCTGTGATGTTAATGCCCGCCGCGGCCCCATAGTGGATGACGGCGAAGGACAGCTCCGGCGTGGGACGCAGGGCGTCAAACAGCCGCACATGGACGCCGCTGGCCGCGCAGACGCAGGCCGCCTCTATGGCGAACTCCTGGCTGTGGTTCCGGCAGTCGTAGCAGATGACCACGCCCCTCCGGCGGGCCTCCTCCCCCTCCTTCACCACCAGGGCGGCAAAAGCCTGGGTGGCCCAGCGAACCACATGGACGTTCATCCGGGCAAGTCCGGCCCCCATGACGCCCCGCAGACCGGCGGTGCCAAATTCCAGCGGGGCCCGGAAGCGGCTTTTAATCTCGTTGTCGTCGCCCCGTATGGCGTCCAGCTCCTGCCACTCCTCGTCCGAGAGGGAGGGACTGTCCAGCCACCGCTCATATTCACGCCTGTATTCCGTCATCGTCTGGTTCTCCTTTCATCAGCTCCTGGGCCTGGGCAAGGCTGCTTTTCGGCACATAGATATCCACGCCGCTGCCGCTCATTCCCACAATTAGCTCGCCGAAGGCCCCATCTCCCGGCAGACGCCGAAAGCTGGGTATGCCATAAGCCTCCAGCATGGACTGCACCATCTGCGCCTCGAAATCCAGGGAGGAGCAGGTGGTCAGCAGAGCCGGTTCCTCCGGCTGCCCCTGGCCGTCCTTCGGCCAGGACTCATAGAGCTTGCCATATTCATGGCGACCCCAAGCGCCCATATATCATACCCCTTTATGATGAAAAATCAAGATTATTTTTGGAAATTTTCGATTACAAGCCTATTAAATTTTCTTTAAGCCTGCGCTATTTGTGATATTTGGCCCCGGCGGTGATGGTCATGGCCCGGTAGAGCTGCTCCAGGAGCATGACGCGGGCCAGGTGATGGGGGAAGGTCATGTCTGACATGGAAAGCTTCCAGTCCGCCCGGGCCTTCGCCGCCGGTGGCAGGCCCTCCGACCCGCCAATCAGCAGACAGATCCGGCTGCGGCCCTGGTTTGCCAGTGCTTCCAGCCGGGCCGCCAGGCCGGGGCTGTCGGTTTTTGCCCCCTCGATGCAAAGGGCGATCACATAGGCCCCCTTGGGGATTTTCCCCGCAATGTCCCCGTCCTCCGGCAGCTCGGTGATATCCAGGCGGCAGTAGGCGGTCAGACGCTTTTGGTATTCCTGGCAGGCGGCAATGTAATAAGGCTCCTTCAGCCGCCCCATGCAGAGAAGGGTCAGATGCAGCATAGCGCGCCGTCCACCTCCAGCCGCCCCAGCTCCGGGGCCACAAAAAGCTGGGCCCTGGTGCTTTCCAGCCCCCGGCTGACGGCCTGCCTCGCCAGAGCCGGGGCGTTATTCTGCCGGGAGAGATGGCCCAAAACGATGCGCTCCGCCCCCCGATGGGCCAGCACGGAGGCAAGCCAGGTACATTCCCCGTTTGACAGATGCCCCCGGTCAGACAAAATGCGCCGCTTCAAATAGGCAGGGTACGGCCCGCAGCGGAGCATGGCCTCGTCGTGGTTTGCCTCAATCAGCACTGTCTCCGCCCCGGAAAGATATTCCAGCATAACGTCGGTGACGCAGCCGGTATCCGTCGCCAGGGCCAGCGCCTGCCCCTCCGCCTCCAGCCGGTAGCCCGCGCTCTGGGGGGCGTCGTGGGGGGTGGAAAAGGCGGTGACAGTCAGGCCGTCCAAATCGACAGGCCGCTCCAGGGGGATGTCCCGCATATACGCGCTGGCCCCCGGAACAGACCGGCGCAGCGCCTCCGCGACCATCCCAGGGGCATAGACCGGCACGGGAAACTGCTTTAAAAGCACTGCCAGCCCCGCTATATGGTCTGAATGTTCATGTGTGATGAAAATGCCGTCCAGCCCATCCGGGGACAGCCCCTCGCCAGCCAGGGCGGTCTTAATTCTCTTGGCGGAAATGCCCGCGTCCAGCAAAACCCGGCGGCCTCCCCCCTGCACCAAAGCGCAGTTCCCCGAAGACCCGCTGGCAAACACCGTCAGCCGCATATAAACTCATGCCCCCATGAAAAGAAGAATAAACAATCTAAGCCCCCGCGCAGCGTGGAGCCACCCGCGTCGCCGCGCAAAGCGCGGCCAGCCCCCGCGCCCGCAGGCGCAAGCGAACACGCAAAGCGTGGAGCCTCCCCGCGCCCGCAGGCGCAAAGCCTCGCAGACCGCCGCCCGCAGGCGGCGTGCAAACGCGCAACCGCCCGCAGGGCGGCTCTTAGCGC
>JAJQFY010000213.1 GCA_021200935.1 Oscillospiraceae bacterium | reverse complement strand
TCTGGGCCGGGCCACGGACGGGGATCTGGCCCGGCTGGAGAGCATGGGCGTTTGCGCCGTGATAGACCTCCGGGACGTGTCGGAGCGGGAGCGGGAGCCGGACAGGGCCGTGGCCGGGGCGGAAAACCGGCACCTGCCCGCCGTGGCGGATCTGGGGACGCTGTTTGGCATTCCCATATCCCAGATCACGGCGGCCCAGGCCCATGAGGAGTTCCAGACCCTGTACCGCTATCTGGCCCAGTCGGAGGAGTCCAAAAACGCCTATGCCGAATTTTTTGCCTGCCTTCTGCGGGCGGCGGGGCGGCCTGTGGTGTTCCACTGCACCCAGGGCAAGGACCGCACCGGCGTGGGGGCGGCCCTGCTGCTGACGGCCCTGGGCTTTGACCGGGCCGCCGTCGTGGAGGAATATATGCTGACCAACCAGGCTATGGCCCGGCGTATGGACGCCCTCCGGGCCAAAAACCCCCCGCCGGAGGAGCTGGCCCTGGCTAGAGAGGAGCTTTTGGTGTTCCGAGAGAACATGACCCTCTATTTCCAGTGCCTGGAGGAGACATACGGCTCCGTTTCCGCCTACCTGGAAAAGGCCCTGGGCCTTGGCCCGGCGGAGCGGCAGGCGCTGGAGCGGTATTATATTATATAGTGTCTTTCTTTAAACTTTTTCTTACATCCGGGGGCGGATTGTGCTATGATGGGTGTGAGAAAACCTTATATTTGCGTGTAGCATACATGAGTTCGCAAGGCGTGTTGCCCTTTCAGGAGGCTGAAGGGGGACGCGCCTTTTTTCGCGGCCCATGCTGCGCCACGGGAACAGGAGTAGTATTATGCCGAAAACGAAAAAGCAAGGTGTCATCTTTGGCCTTATCATGTCCTATGCCATGGCCTACGGGATGGAGGTCTACAACGTAGCCATCAAGGAGGGGGTAACGCTGGCCGCCGGAGGACTGAGCAATATGACGAACATCGTCTTCTGGGACGCCCTGATCGAGGCGTCCTATATGGGGCTGTTCGTCTTTATTGTTTCCAATCTGTACGGAAACCGCTTCGGGGCCGCCTTTGCCGCCAAACACAGCGACCCGGAAAAGGACAACCCCTATGTCTGCCAGCTTCTGCGCCAGGGGGCGACGGTGGCGGTCATGTGTCCGTCCATGAGCCTGATCGCCTCCGTGCTGTTTAACGTCATCCTGGCCGGTGCGCCCATCGTTCAGCTTCCGGCCATCTGGGTGGGGACGGTTCTGAAAAACTTCCCCATGGCCTTTTTCTGGAATTTCTTTGCCGCGGCTCCCTTCACCCACTGGATCTGCGGAAAGCTGTTTCGCTCATAAGCCTTATAACGACAAACCGCCCTCCCGTTTCCGGGAGGGCGGCTCGCTTTATGTTGGAAAGGAACGATGAAGGAGTGCTTATTTAACCAGGATAACGACCCCGGCGTACTCTCCGGCGGCCAGGGAATCCACCTGGGTGCCGGTGGTGTAGTCATAGGTGAGGTCTTCGTTGTTCAGCTCGCAGTCCACGTAGATCTCCAGCTCCTGGCCATCGGCGGCTTCGATCACAGCGCCCTCGGCCACGGTCAGGCTGTACAGACTGGAATCGCCGGTGACGGTCCAGGTGGAGTCGCCGTCGATGCTCATGCGGACGCCCCAAACGGTCTCATAGGTCTCGTCCGGGCAAAGGGTGGCGATGATGGTGTCAGCGTCCAGACCCAGCTCGTCGCACTCGTCAGACCAGTTCTCAGCTACCAGGGTGGTGATGTAATCCACCCACCCGGCGCGGGTGCCGGAGACTACGGCGCCGGTCAGGGTGACGTTCTCCAGGGCCAGATCCATCTTGCGCTGGTAGTCCTGATGGAGGATGTCGCCGGTCAGTTCCATATCCTTAATGACCGTGTTGATGCCGTAATACTCATCGCCGTCGGCTACCATGATGCCGCTGGCGTTGGTGTCATAGCCAACAACGGACTGAACGGCCACGCCGTTGCCGCTCTCCACTATGCAGTCGTCCAGGGTCAGATCCACGTTCTCGCTGCGGATGGAGATGGCGGTGCCATGGAAGGACTTCAGGAAGAAGTAGGACGCGCCCACAGCCAGGTCGTCCAGGTAATCGGAGGCATAGACCTCCAGGGTGTCAATCAGCTCGTTGCCGTCCAGATCCACCACGTTAGCGGAGTCGAGAATGGTGTGATGGGCGTTGAAAATGCCAATCATGTCGGCGCTGGAGGAATCCGCCTGCATGGTGATGGCGCTGGTCACGCCGCCAATGTAGCTCCAGCCGTCCTCCAGAACGGTCTCAAGCTCCACACCGTCCGCGCAGGCAAGAGCCTCGTCGGAGGCGTCGTCCAGGTCGCCCACATACATGAACCCGGCGGCGCAGACGATGGAACCAAACTGGGCAGAGGCCGCATAGGAGCCATAGAAATAAGCGGTGTTCTCCTGTCCAACACGGCCAAGAGAATAGATGCTGTAGCCGCCCACAGAGTTCACGGAGTAGCTGCCCACGATGTAGACATTGGCGTTATAGCAGCCGTCCAGGGAGAAGGCGCCCCAGTCGCTGGAGATAACATCGTCGTTATAGAAATAGGTGGTGCCGGAGGACTCGATCAGGGTGGGCCGGGAGCTTGCGTACATACAAATCAGGCCCGGCGCGGAGGAACCCTCGCCCTCGGAGCCGACGGCAATAACGGTGGAGTTTTTGATGACAGCGGTGTTCAGGCTGGTGGTCAGGCGGATGCCGCTGCGCTTGTATCCGGCGGTGTAGATGTAGGTGTTGTCGATAACGACGTCAGACACGCCCACATACAGGCCCACGCCCTCATAGCCCTCGGACACGTCCTGGTAATCCCGCACGTCGCTGCCGGACAGAGCGTTCTCTTCCTCCGCGTCGTCGTTATTCAGGATGATGACGGTGTTGTAGCCCTCGCCGTCGATTTCATAAACATCCTCCTCACCGCCGACGGTGAACAGGCCCTCCTCGTCGGAGGCAAGAATTACGCCGGACTGACCGAATACCTCGCTGCCGTCCCAGTCGCCGATCTCGTTGTAGGAGACATAGGCCCCGGAAATGGAGCTGTCTGTAATTTCGCCCTCGATGCCCTCGTCCACGGTGACAGCGCCGTTTATCACGGAGATGCCAGCCGTTATTGCCAGAGTCTCCGGCTCATAGGAACCGGCGGGCAGAGGCATGGTGTCGCTCATTTCCCCGCTGGCGGTCTCGGCGGTCTCCGCCGCCTCTCCGCTGGCCTCGCTGGTAGCCAGAACCGGGGTAGCCATGGACAGCACAAAGACCAGGGCTAACAGGAACGCTATACGTTTTTTCATGTTTGACCTCCGTTTATAAAAAATGTACTTAAATTATAGATTATTTTCCCGGATTTGTAAAACAACGATTTTGCAGGGCGGCAACAACAGATTTTTTGCGGTTTAATGTTTTTTTAATGTTATTTGAGGTGAGATTAGAAGCGCACTGTCCCAGACCAGTCCCGCTGAATCCGGGCAGATTTTGCTTGACCTTTCACAAGCCCGCCTCTATAATAAAGCCGTAGGAGGATGGCGGGATATGCCGCCATCCAACAAACAGAGAAGAACGAAAGTTAGGAGGCTTTTCCATGAGAAACACCTTGAATCGGCGACTTTTGCCGCTGCTGCTGGCCCTGGCCCTGTGCCTTTCCCTGCTGCCGGTGGGCGTTTTCGCCACAGGCGGGATGCCGGAGACCGCTGGCGGGGCGTCGTCGGAGGAACCCTCTGCGGAGACGGCGGAGAGCGGGAACCAGGAGGACGTGGCCGGGCAGTTCGTAATTATGTCAACCACAGACATACACGGGAAAATCTGGGACACGAACCTGCTGAACGACACCAGCGTGAACAACAGCCTTTTGAACGTTTCCACGGCGGTGACGGCCTACCGGGAGACCTATGGGGAGGAAAACGTCATCCTGCTGGACGCCGGAGACCTGTACCAGGGGACCCCTGTGTCCACCTATCAAATCACCCAGTACACCCAGTATGTGAAGGGGGCGCTGAGCCTGGCCGATATGGGGGATATGTATCTCGTAAACCCCACGGCTATGTCCATGGCCTACATCGGCTACGACGCGCTGATTCTGGGCAATCACGAGTTTAACTACGCCTGGGACACCATGAGCGATATTTATGAATACCTGGAGGGGGAGGGGGTTCCCATCGTGGTGGCGAACCTCTACTATGAGGACACCGGCGAGCGGGTGTTTTCCCCCTATCTGCTGAAAACCGTCACGGTGGGCGGCCAGGAGGTGACGATTGGGGTCATCGGCCTGGAAAATACCGACTGCGCCCGCTGGGATATATCGGACAACTACCCCGGCATGATTTTCTCCGCCCCAGAAAACGAGAGCCTGGATTTGGCCTATGAGGTTCAGAAGGTGCAGGCCGAATGGGCGGAGGACGGCATTGACCCGGACTTTGTCATCGTCTGCTATCACGGGGCGCTGGGTTCGGAGAGCGATACCCTGGCCTACGGGGTCAACACGGAAAATCAGGTGCTTCACATTATTAGGAACACCACCGGCGTTGACATGGTTATCTCCGGCCATGACCATTCCACCGCCTATTCCAATAACACCTATGAAAACGCGGCGGGGGAGGAGGTTCTGGTAGTCAACGGCGGCGGCACCCAGCTCACCGCCTCTGTCTGGAACGTTCTGGTGGATCAGGAAACCGGGGAGACCAGCGTGACCCTGGGCGAGACCGCCTGTATCGAGCTTGCCTCCAGCGAGAACCTGAACCTTGCCCAGTACAGCGCCGACGAGACCCTGAAGACCATGGTGGAGCCTTACGCCGCCGACGCGGAGGACTATGTCAGCACCGAGGTGGGGACGCTGCTGGACTGGGACGGCCTTTCCAACGAGCGCAACCGCTATTACCTGGAGCAGACAGACACGGTGGATTTGATCAACCGGGCCCAAATCGCGGAGGGCAGCGCCTATCTCAACGAGAAGTACGAGAGCCTGGAGGCGCTGAACGCCGACCTTCAGGAGATGTACGGGGCGGACACGGAAAAGCAGCTCACCCAGGAGGCGCTGGTAGACGGGAAGCTGACGGTGGATCTGTCCTCCACCTCTGTGGTGACGACCGCCTCCCCCGCCGCCGGGGACAGCGAGCTGAGCATGAAGGACATCTACGGCTTTTATAAGTATGATAACTCCCTCTATCTTCTGGCCCTGACCGGCGCGGAGATCAAGGAGCTGCTGGAGTATAACGCCTCGGAGCGGATCACCGTCACCGTGACGGACGGGGAGGCGGTCATTTCTGACACCGGCGACGGCAACGCCAACTTTACCTTCCCGGCGTTCTACGGCCTGAACTATACCATAGACATGGCCAGGGAGGAGGGGAGCCGGGTCATGATTGAGGGCTTCTCCAACGGCAAGACCTTCAGCGAGGATCAGGTGTATATCTTCGCCGTCAACAACTATCACCTTGGCAACACCTACAACGAGATCCTGGGCCGGTACAGCACCGCCGACGCCATCTGGTCTCAGACCGACGACCTGGGCGGGGGATACGTCCAGGATTTGATTGCCGACTACGTCAGCGCCCTGACCCAGGAATACGGCGGGGTGTACGGCACCGCCAGGGCGGAGGAGAACGGAGAGAGCGTCTGCTCCTGGGCCATCGTCTACGGCGGGGAGGAGGAGACGGGGGGAAGCTACACCCTGCGGGTGTTCGAGACCTCCGACATCCACGGCTACCTGCTGGACAGCTCCTCCGGGGACAGCGAAACCTACCAGTACCGGCTGGCCTATATTGCCGACAAGGTAAACGACGCCAGGGCGGAGCATGAGGGGGACGACGTAATTTTGCTGGATTCCGGCGACATCTTCCAGGGGAACGTCATTTCCAACCTACAGGACGGGGAGCCGCTGACCGCCGCTTTCGACCTGATGGAGTACGACGCGGTGTCCATCGGCAACCATGAGTTCGACTGGGACTACGAGACGGTCATTGACGAGGACGGCACCATGGGTTCCTATGAGGTGGGCGATTACGCCGGGGACAGCCAGGTTCCCGTGGTGGCCTCCAATCTTCTCCAGGACGGGGAGAAGGTCTCCTTCGCCGACGACTATGTGATTTTGGAGAAATCCGCCGTGGATGAGGAGGGCAGCGAGATCACGGTGACAATCGGCGTGATCGGCTGGATCGCCAGCTACGCCGCCGATATTATGTACGCCGAGTTCACAGGCCGGGGCTTTACCGCGGACATGGACTATGACGCCCTGGAGACCCTGGCGGTGGAGCTGGAAACAGAGATGGGCTGCGACGCCACCATTTTGCTGTGCCACGCGGACGCCGGGGAGACGGCGAAGTGCCTGAACAGCGGCACGGTCATCGACCTGGTCTGCGGCGGCCACTCCCACCGGGCCCAGGCCGGGGAGACAGAGGATGTGGTCTATGTGGAGCCCTCCAGCCAGGGGGCCACCTACGCCTATGCCGAGCTGGTCTTTGAGACCGATGAGAGCGGCGCGGTCAGCGGCGTCACCGTGGCGGTGAGTGAGACCGTCCCCGTCACGGAGGACAAGACCCTTTTGTATGACACGGAGGAGAACGCCGACGAGCTGGATCAGGAGATCGTGGCCCTGTCCAAGGCCGCGGTGGAAAATGTCTCCGACGTGCTGAACGAGACGCTGGGCTATATCACCATCGACGTCACCAAGGGAGACATTGACGGAAACGAAATGTCCTCCACCGCCGGGAACTGGATGTCTGACCTTCTGGCCCGCGCCGTGGGCGCGGACGTGGCCTTTACCAACAACGGTGGCATACGCACCGAGTTCACTGTGGACGAGGCTACCGGCCTCCGGGAGATCACCGCCGGGGATATTTACACCATTTCCCCCTTCTGCAACGCCGTTTACGCCTATGAGCTGACCTATGAGGAGCTGCTTTCCATTTTGGAGTTTGCCATTGGGGAGGGCCAGTCCATGAGTCTGCGGATGTCCGGGATTGACTGCTATTACAGCGACGGCGCCGTGACGGCGCTGGTGACGCTGGACGGCGTTACGATTTACCAGGACGGCCAGTGGACGGAGGACTGGGCGGACAGGACATTGGTGGCGGCGACCAACGAGTACGTGGCCACCTCGGACACCCCCTTCGCCGCCTGGAACGACACGGAAAAGCTTCTGAGCAAAAACGTGATCGACAACGAGGGCGCCATTGCGGCCCTGAAGGAGGAGGCGGCGGAGACCGGCGGCAGCCTGTATGTGGACGATGCGGCCCACATGATTCACGGCGTCTACAGCGGGGCCGACGCGGGCTGACAGGCAGCGGGAGCCGGGCGCGGGAGGAGAGCGTATGAGAATCCTGATCGTGGAGGACGAGGAGCGTATGGCCCTGACGATACAGCAGCTACTGAGTACCCAGCGGATGCTGTCCGATATTGCCTCAGACGGCGAGGCGGGGCTGGACGCCGCCATGAGCGGCATATATGACCTGATTATCCTGGACATTATGCTGCCCCGCATGGACGGGCTGGAGGTGATGCGCCGCCTGCGGGAGAAGGGCTGGCAGACCCCGGTGCTGCTGCTGACGGCCCGGGGTACCGTGCCGGACCGGGTGCGGGGGCTGAACGCCGGGGCGGATTATTACCTGACCAAGCCTTTTGCCTCCAGCGAGCTTTTGGCCTGCGTGCGCGCTCTGCTCCGCCGTCCGGGGGAGCTGAGGCCGGACAGCCTTTCCTATGGCGACCTGACCCTTTCGGTGGAGACCGGCGTCCTGTCCTGCGGGGCGGAGAGCATACAGCTCAGCAAAAAGGAGCTGGAGCTGATGCGCCTGCTGATGGGCGCCGCCGGTGCGCCGGTGGACAGGGAGACCCTGCTTTTGAAGGTCTGGGGCTATGACAATATGCCGGAGAGCAATGTGCTGGACGCCTACATGAGCTTTCTGCGGAAAAAGCTACAGCACCTTCAGTCCCAGGTGGAGGTGACGAGCCGTCGGCAAATCGGCTACTGCCTGCGGGAGAAGGGCCTATGACCCGGGGGCTGCAAATTAAGTTTATCGCCGTGTTCATGGTTATCATGCTGCTGTTCGCCCTGCTGCTGGCGGGGGTGGTCTATTACCAGAAAAGAAGCCAGCTTGAATACGACTGCATGATGTATATGCTGAACATCAACAACCTGGAAAACCGGGACGGCAGCGGGGATCCCTCCATGCTGAACTATCCCCCCTACTTCGTGCTGGAAATCGACAACCAGACCGACACCTCCCAGGTGGTGATGGGGGAGTATTTCCTGGGGGAGCGGGGCGTTAGCACCGACGAGCTGATCGCCATGCTGGCGGGCAGCATAGAAGAGACCGGCGTGCTGGAGGAATACCAGATTCGCTATTACAATGGGATTCGGGGGGCGGAGGGCCACCGGGTGGTGTTTATGGACGTGTCCTATATCGCCGCCGACCTGGGCAAGCTCCGCAACGAGATCATCCTCATCGCCATCCCAAGCCTGGGGCTGCTGCTGGTGGTGGCGCTGTTTCTGTCCCGGCGGTTCGTCCGCCCGGCGAAGCAGGCCCTGGACGAGCAGCGGCGGTTTGTGTCCTTCGCCTCCCATGAGCTGAAAACGCCCCTTTCCATCGTCAGCGCGAACCTTGATCTGCTGGACAGGACAGGCGGGGACGAGGGGCCGAACGCCGCCTTCTGCTACGACAACATCCGCCAGGAGTGCGGGCGGATGCAGGCCCTGACGGAGGCCATGGTCTGGCTGGCCCTGCCGGGCCGAACCGGGCAGGAGGAGCGGCTGGACGTGACCAGGCTTTTGAAATCGGAGGCCCTGCGCTTTGAGGTGCGGGCCTTTGAGGAGGGCCATGCCCTGGCCGCCGACGTGGGGGAGGGGCTGACCCTCCAATGCGGCCGGGTGCAGCTTCTGACCGTGGTGGACGTGCTGCTGGATAACGCCCTCAAATACTGCGCCCCCGGCGGGGACATCCGATTGACCGCCCGCCGCTGCGCCTCCATCTCCCGCCGGACGGTGCAGATCTCCGTGGGAAACCAGGGGGAGGAGATCCCCAAAAGGGAGTACGAAAACATATTCAAGCCCTTCTACCAGACCGACCTTGGCAAAAAGGGGGCGGGCCTGGGCCTTGCCATCGCCCGGGAGATTATCGCCGCCCTGCGGGGCCAGATTCGGGTGGAATACAAAGAGGGCCTGAACTGGTTCATTGTAGAGCTTTAAGCGTTGTTAAGCAGCCGCCCGTGCCTTGGCATGGGCGGCTGTTATGTAGGCTTTGACCCCGGGCTGAATTTATGGTACAATAGGCTGAATAATAAAAGAGAGCGGCGGGGTCGGCGGGCCTTCCCCGCAGTTTTCTTGCAGGTTTGTGCGGCAGTGCCGCAGAAGGGAGAAGCCGATGAATATAGTGTATGCCGCCATTTTGGGCCTGGTGCAGGGGGTCGCGGAATTTCTGCCTATTTCCAGCTCCGGCCATCTGGCGCTGTTTGAAAACGTGCTGGGCGCCGCCGGGCTGGCGGAGCTGGGGGAGGGGGCCATGTTTAACATCATGCTCCACCTGGCTACCCTGGTGGCGGTGATTATCGCCTATTGGAGCGATGTGAAGGGCATGATTTTAGAGGTGGGCCATATGGGCCAGGATCTGGTTAGGGGCCGGGGCCTGTCGGCCCGGGGGGTTCCCATGCGGCGGCAGATCTTCATGCTGATTGTGGCCACGGTGCCGCTGCTGCTGATTGTGCCGATAAACGACGCCATCGAGAGCCTCAGCGGCGTGTCCTGGTTTGTGGGGGCAGCCCTGCTTGTCACCGGCCTGCTGCTGTTTGTGTCCGACCGTATGCCCAAGGGAAAGAAGACGGAAAAGAGCATGACCGTGGTGGACGCCCTGGTCATCGGCTTGGCCCAGGCGGCGGCTACCATTCCCGGTCTGTCCCGCTCCGGCACCACCATCACCGCCGGTATGGGCCGGGGGCTGAAGCGGAGCTACGCCGTGCGGTTCTCCTTTCTGATGAGCCTGCTGTCCGTGCTGGGGGCGGTGATTTTGCAGGTGCTGGACGTGATAGAGGAGGGCTTTGACACGTCTTTGCTTCCTGCCTATGCCGTGGGCATGGTGGTGGCCGGGGTGACAGGATATCTCTCCATCCGGCTGCTGCAAAGAATCGTGGATAAGGGCCGCTTCGGCGGCTTCGCCTACTACTGCTGGGCGGTGGGTGCGCTGACCATCGTCCTGTCCGTCGTGCTGGGATAAGGAGAACTCATGGCGCAGAAAAGTACATCCGCCGCCAAAAGCGGCGGCACAAAAAAGACGGGAGGCTCCGGCAAAACCGGCGCGGCGAAAAAGACGGCCTCCGCCGGAGGCAGAAAATCCTCCTCCGCCAGCGGGGCTAAAAAGACGACCCAGACGAAAAAGCCTGCCCAGACCAAAAAGACCCCGCCCCCGCCTCCGCCGAGGCCCATTCAGCGGCAGGCGGGGTGCTTGGTGCTGCTGTTTCTGGGCCTGGTGGCCCTGATCGCCTGGTTCCCGGTGGAGGGCTGGCTGGTGGACGCCTTTCGCACCCTGCTGCGGGGGCTTTTCGGCTGGGGCTTTTATCTGGCGCCGGTGGCGCTGCTGTGGGCCTCCGGCCTGCTGGGCCTTCACCCGGAGCGCCCGGCGGGGACGCGGGCGGTATGCGTTTTGCTGCTGCCGGTGGTTTTCGGGGCCTTTGTGCATATGCTGGTCTTCCAGGGGGAGGGCCTGTTTGTGGGCGGCTTCTCCGCCGGGGTTCAATCTCTCTGGCAGGCGGCCCAGGAGCCTGCCCAGCGCTGCGGCGGCGTGGTCTCCGGCCTGATTGGCCTGGGGCTGAAAAAGGCCGTGGGCGTGGTGGGCAGCTTCCTGGTGCTTGTGGCGGCCTTTGGGCTGATGATCCTGAAGGCCCTGGACAAGGATGTCACCGCCCTGTGGGAGGCCTTTAAAAACCGGCCCCGGCCCACCCCCTATGAGCCGGAGCTGCTGGACGATATCTGGGAGGAGCCTGCGCCCCCCTCGGACGATGTTGACTGGGTGAAGGAGCGGGTCTCCGCCCGGGGCAAAAAGACGGAGACCCCGGTTCGGGAGAAAAAATCCCCCCGCCACCGCAGTTTGTACGATGAGGACTGGGAGATGCAGAAGGACTGGCTGTTCGCGGAGATGGAGGTAGACCCCGCCGCCGCCTATCGGGTAGAGAAGGCGCTGGAGGCCCAGAGGGCCGGGGAGAGCCAGGAGACCCCGGCCCCTGCCCCCGGGCCGGAGGCGCCGAAGGGGAGGAAGGCGGGGAAAAAGACCCCCGCGCCGGAAAAGACCGCCCCGGAGGAAAAGACGGCTCCCGTGGAATCTCCCGCCCCCGCGCCTACGGAGAACGTACAGCCTCTGGACATGGAGGCGGCGGCCCAAATCGCCGGGGTGGAGATTCATTCCGCCGACATGGACGGCGGCGCCGCCGCTCCCCAGCCCACGGTGGAGCGGATAGACAAGGATTTGGAGGCCGCCCAGGTGGCGGCGGAGATACAGGCAGGAGAGGAGGAGCCGAAGGAGGAATACCTCTTCCCGCCCCTGGAGCTTTTAAACAAGAGCGGCCCGGACAGCTCGGAGGAGGACGAGTCCATCGACGAGGTGGAGGCCCAGCTAGAGAGCGCCATCCGCAGCTTCGGGGTGGGGGCCTCCATCGTGGGAGCCGTCCACGGCCCTACCATCACCCGGTACGAGCTGAAGCTGGAGCAGGGGGTAAAGCTGAATAAAATCACGAACCTGGCCGGGGACATTGCCCTGAGCCTGGGGGTTTCCAGCGTGCGGATCGCCCCCATCCCGGACAAAATTTCCACCGTTGGCGTGGAGGTACCCAACCGCAATGTGAAGACCGTCTGGCTGGGGGACGTCATCGACTCCGACGCCTTTCGGAAGGCCAAGAGCAAAACCAGCGTAGCCATCGGCAAGGACATCAGCGGCAACGTGGTTGTGGGGAACATTGCCAAAATGCCCCATGTGCTGATCGCCGGTACCACCGGCTCCGGCAAGTCCGTGTGCATTAACTCTTTGATTTTGAGCCTCCTTTATAAATCCACCCCGGAGGAGGTTCGCATGATTATGATCGACCCCAAAATGGTGGAGCTTGGCATCTATAACGGTATGCCCCATTTGTACGTCCCTGTGGTGACAGACCCGAAGAAGGCCGCCGGGGCCCTTCAGTGGTCGGTGGTGGAAATGCTCAAGCGCTACCGCCTGTTTTCCGAGGCCGGCGTTCGTGACCTGACCGGGTACAACACCATCCAGAAAAACCAGGGGGAGGCCACTATGCCCCAGGTGGTCATTATCATCGACGAGCTGGCCGACCTGATGATGGTGGCCTCCAAGGAGGTGGAGGAATCCATCTGCCGGGTGGCCCAGATGGGCCGCGCCGCCGGTATGCATTTGGTGGTGGCCACCCAGCGACCCTCGGCGGACGTGATCACCGGCCTGATGAAGGCCAACATCCCCAGCCGCATTGCCTTCGCCGTGTCCAGCGCCCTGGAAAGCCGCATCATCCTTGACCAGCAGGGGGCAGAGAAGCTGGTGGGCGCCGGGGATATGCTCTATTCCCCCATCGGCATCGGCAAACCCGTCCGTATTCAGGGGGCCTTCGTCACAGACGAGGAGCGGGAGGAGATCATCAACTTCGTCAAGCGGGAGGCCGAGGCGGAATACAGCGACGAGATTCTGGCAGAGATCGAAAAGGCCGCCGACAAGGACAAAAACGGCAAGGACGAGGCCCACGACGGCGGCGATAAGAAAAACGACTATGACGAGCTGCTGCCCCAGGCGGTGGAGGTGATCTTTGAGACCAAGACCGCCTCCGTGTCTCTGCTCCAGCGGCGGCTGAAGCTGGGCTATGCCCGGGCCGCCCGGCTCATCGACCAGTTGGAGGAGGTGGGGGTGGTGGGCCCCTACGAGGGTTCCAAGCCCCGGCAGATTATGATAACCAAGCAGCAGTGGCAGGAAATGCAGTATTCCGCCGGTACCGCCCCTGTGGACACCATCGCCCAGGAGTTTAACCAGGTGGCGGAGAGCGACGAGTTCGCCCCCACGGAGGAGGAGCTGGCCCAGACCGCCGCCCAGGCGGAGGAGACCGCCCCCTGGGAGGAGAGTTCATGATGACCGTTCATCAGCCTGTGGAGCCGTCCGTATTGCAGGGCATGAGCGTTTTGGCCCTGGCCCATGTGGGGGACGCCGTGTATGAGCTTCTGGTTCGCACCTGGCTGGCCCGGCAGGGCGGAGGGAAGGTCTCCGACCTGCACCGGCGGACGGTGGCCCATGTGTCTGCCCCGGCCCAGGCCAAAGCCATGGAGCGGCTGCTGCCCATTCTCACGGAGGAGGAGCGCCATATCTACCGCCGGGGGCGGAACGCCCGCGTCCATGGGGTGCCGGGGGGCTGCACCGTGGCGGAATACCACGCCGCCACCGCCCTGGAGGCCCTGTTCGGCCAGCTTTGGCTCACCGGCCAGGCGGCGCGGGCAGAGGCGCTGTTCGCCTATATTATGGAGGATGAGGAGGAAGACCATGCCTCTTGACGCCATCTTCATATCTGAGCTTTGCCGGGAGCTGCGGGACGACCTGACCGGCATGAAAATCGACCGGGTGCATCAGCCGGAGCGTGACACGGTGCTGCTGTCCCTCCGCGGCAACGGAACCAGCCGGAGGCTGCTGCTGTGCTTCGGCTCCGGGTCGGCCCGGGTGTGCGTGACGGAGCGGGCCTATGAAAATCCCCCCCAGCCCCCCATGTTCTGTATGCTCCTGCGAAAGCACCTGACCGGGGCGCGGATCGTGGAGATCTCCCAGCCGGAGGGGGAGCGTATGCTCCTGTTCCGGCTGGCGGCCTATGATGAGTTCGGGGAGCCGACAGACAAGGCCCTGGCCATGGAGCTGCTGGGCCGGAACGCCAACCTGATTTTAATTGACGGGGAGGGCCGTATTCTGGACGCCGCCCGCCGGGTGGACGGGGAGATGAGTCCCCTGCGCCAGCTATTGCCGGGACTTATCTACCGTCTGCCCCCCAAGTCGGAGCCGGGAAAGTTCTCCGGCCTGTCCCCCCTGCTCCGGCGGGAGATGGAATGGCGGGGCCTGCCCCAGACCCCGGAGGGGCTGGAGGGTCTGGAGCGCCGCCCCTATATGCTGATGGAAAAGGGCGCGCCCAAGGACTTCACCTTCCTGCCCATCCTGCAATACGGCCCCGCCGTGGAGAGCGTGGCCTACCCCGGCTGGTCGGCCCTGCTGGAAGCCTTTTATGGGGAGAAGGACAGGGCGGAACACCTGAAAAGCCGGGCCAAAAGCATGACCAAGCTGGTGCGGGGGGCCAAAAACCGCACGGAGCGGAAGCTTTCTCTGCGTATTCAGGAGATGGAGGCCACCGCCGGGCGGGAGGAGGACAAGCGCCGGGGGGATTTAATCACCG
>JAJQFY010000224.1 GCA_021200935.1 Oscillospiraceae bacterium | reverse complement strand
CCCATCAGCCGCCCCAGGGCCTCCGTCTGTGCTATGTAAATCCCCGGCACCGAATCCCGCGCCGACCCAAACAGACAAATTTTCACGCTGTCGCCTCCTGTTTATACTTAGTCTCCAGTAAAAATCAGGCCATTCAAATGCCTCGCAGACTGCCGTCCCCAGGCGGCGTGTGCAGCCGTGCAGTGCGCGGGTCAGGCCGCAGTCCCTTCATCCGGGATAAAAAGCATTGCTTTTTATCCCGGATGACTATTTCAGGCCCGATCAGTAGGCAGTCCGGCGCGCTCGCGCTCGCGGATGGCGTCCTTGCGGGACAGGTTTACCCGGCCACGCTCGTCGATTTCCGTGACCTTGACCCATGTCCAGTCGCCTACGTTCAGCACGTCCTCTACCTTCTCGGCACGCTTGAACTCCAGATCCTTAATGTGAACCATGCCGTCCTTCCCCGGCACCAGCTCGATAAACGCGCCGATGGGGATGATACGCACGCACTGACCATAGTACAGCGCTCCCACCTCTGGGACAAAGACGATGTTGTCAATGGTCTGCTTGGCGGCCCGGCAGGCCTCGATGTTCTCCGAGGCGATGAAGATGGAGCCGTCGTCCTCGATGTCGATTTTGCAGCCGGTGTCGGCGGTGATCTTCTGAATGACCTTGCCGCCGGAGCCGATGACCTCGCGAATCTTGTCGGGGTTAATCTGCATACGAATCATCTTCGGGGCGCTGGCGGCCAGCTCCTTGCGGGGTTCGGAGATGGCGGGGAGCATGACCTCGTCCAGAATCTGGATGCGGGCCTCGTGGGTGATTTCCAGGGCGCTTTTCACGATCTCGTGCTTCAGGCCGTCGTTTTTCAGATCCATCTGGATGGCGGTAATACCCTTCTTGGTACCGGCCACCTTGAAGTCCATCTCGCCGTGGAAGTCCTCCACGCCCTGGATGTCGATGAAGGTGGTGAAGTCGTCCCCGTCCTGGATCAGGCCGCAGCTAATACCGGCCACAGGGGCCTTCAGAGGCACACCGGCGGCCATCAGGCTCATGGTGGTGCCGCAGATGGAACCCTGGCTGGTGGAGCCGTTGGAGGAAAGCACCTCGCTGACCACCCGGGTGGCGTAGGGGAACTCGTCCACGCTGGGGATGACGGCCTCCAGCGCCTTCTCTACCAGCGCGCCGTGGCCCTGCTCCCGGCGGCTGGTGGAGCGGCTTGCTCTGGCCTCGCCGGTGGAGTAGCTGGGCATATTGTAGTGGTGCATGAACCGCTTTTCCGTGTCCTCCCAGATGGTGTCCAGCTTCTGGGCGGCGGAGAGGGTGTTCAGGGTGGTGATGGAAAGCACCTGGGTCTGCCCGCGGGTGAACAGGGCGGAGCCGTGTACGCCGGGGACAACGTCCACCTCGGCGGCCAGGGGGCGAATCTCGTTCATGGCACGGCCATCCACCCGCTTCCCGGCCAGCAGCCACTTTTTGACTACCCTCTTTTGCAGGCGGTAGATGATTTCATCCATATACTGCATCATGTCCGGGTGGGATTCCTCATACTTCTCCTCCATGGCGGAGATCCACTCATTGACGCGGGCCTCCCGGACGTTCTTGTCGTCCGTGTCCATGCAGTATTCCATGCCCTCGAACTCGTTGGCCACCAGGGTGTCGAACAGCTCGTCGTCAAAGGCGGCGTGTTCATACTCAAACTTGGGCTTGCCCACCTCGGCCACCATCTGGTCGATCAGGTCAAGGACGGGCTGGAGCTTCTCGTGGGCCTGGACAATGCCCTCGTACATGATGTCGTCGGGAATCTCCTTGGCCTCCGCCTCGATCATGACGATTTTCTGGTGGGTGGCCGCCACGGTGACGGTCATCTGGTTCACGGCCTTCTCCGCGTGGGTGGGGTTAAAGAGATATTTCTCCCCGTCCCAGCCCAGGACGATACCGGCCAGAGGGCCGTTGAAGGGGATGTCGGAGATGGCCACCGCCGCCGCCGCGCCGATCATGGCGGTGATCTCCGGGGAGCAGTCCCGGTCCACATTCATTACCTCGCAGGCGATGACTACGTCGTTGCGAAGGTCGGAGGGAAACAGCGGGCGCATGGGCCGGTCAATCAGACGGGAGGCCAGCACGGCGGGCAGAGAGGGCTTGCCCTCCCGGCGCATGAAGGAGCCGGGGATGCGGCCCACGGCGTAGAGCTTTTCGTTGAAATCCACGGCGAGAGGGAAGTAGTCGATGCCGTCCTTGGGGCGGGCGGAGGCGGTGACGGTGCAGAGAACCGTGGTGTCGCCGTACTGGGTGTAGACGGCGGCGTTGCACAGCTCCGCCATGCGGCCTACCTCCATCTTCAGGGGACGGCCACAGAAGTCCATCTCCCAGCGGTGGAGAGAGTCAAATGTCTTGTGTTTGATAATCATGTCTTTCGTATCCTTTCCTATACTCCAAATCAATATCCAGGAAAGCCGGGAACCGGCTTAATCTGCGGATTTACCGGGATAAGAAAAGGAGGGGGACATATTGAATTGTCCCCCTCCGTAAAAACCTTCATATCCCTCAGCAGCAGGTAAGTGAGAAGTCCTCTCTTACTTGCGGATGCCCAGCTTGGCGATGATGGCGCGGTAACGCTCGATGTCGTTTTTCGCCACATAGTCCAGCAGGCGGCGGCGCTTGCCGATCATTTTAAACAGACCCTGACGGCTGTGGTTGTCCTTTTTGTGAACCTTCAGATGCTCGGTGAGCTGGTTGATGCGCTCGGTCAGGATGGCGATCTGCACCTCCGGGGAGCCGGTGTCGCCCTCGTGGGTCTTGTTGGCCTCGATAATCGCGGTTTTCTGGTCTTTGGTTATCATTGCTTTTTTGCCTTTCCTTTCGGTGATACTATACCGTCCGGCTGAGTACAGGGCGGCGCCCCAAACTAAGTCCGTCGGCTCAAACGAAACTACTATACCACAGAACGGCCCATTTGTCAAAACATATTTGTCTGCGCCGGTGAACACAGGGCTTTACCTGGCTTTTCCCTTCACCAGAAAGAGGGCGGCGGTCAGGGCCGTGAAAGGGGCCACGGTGACGAGGCCGAAGGAGCCGGCCACGGTATGGAGAAGCTCCGCGGCCACATATTTGTAGTTGAAGATGTTATAGAGCGGCGTCCCCTGGGCCATGAACACCATGAGCAGGGCCACATAGCCCCCGGAATAGGCCAGCAACAGGGTGGTGGTCATGGTGCCCATGGCGGCTCGGCCCACGTTCATGCCGGAGCGGGCGGCCTCCTGCCAGGAGAGGTCAGGGCGCTTTTCCGCGACCTCGTAGACGGCGGAGGTGATGTCCACGCTCAAATCCATCACCGCCCCGGAGGCCCCGATGAAGATGGAGGCCATGAAAATCTGTGTCAGGCTCAGATCCTGATACCCGGAATACAGAAGGCTTTCCGAATAGGCCATGACCGCCCCATGGATTTTGAACAGATCCGTAAACAGCGCCCCCAGGGCGCAGGTGACGGCAATGCCCAGAAAGGCCCCGGCCACGGCGGCGGCGCACCGGCGGTCAAAGCCGTAATCCAGGGCGATAATAAGCACGGTCAGCAGCAGACACCAGGCAAGGCCCGCCCAGATGGGGTTATAGCCCTTGAGATACAGGGGTATCAGCAGCTTCCACAGGGCCAGGATGGTCAGCACGAAGGAGAGAATGGCCCGCACTCCCGTCCGGCCCGCGAAGGCGATAAGAAGCGCGACGAAGGCCAGGGCCAGCACCAGCTCCCATCCCAGGCGGTAATGGTCGGACATGGTGACGTTCGTCACCGTGTCCCCGGAATAGCTGACTACCACCATGGCCGTGTCCCCGGCGGAAAAGAGCTTGTCCTGCTCCAAAGAGCCGTTGAGCATATTCACCCCGGTGACGATTTGGCCCTTGAATTTGCCGCCCAGAAGCTCCAGGGTGCAAAGCTGCTCCCCGGAGCGGACAAGGCCGGTGTCGATGACGGCGGACTCGTCCGTTTCCAGCACCAGGGCGCGGCAGCGGTCTGCCTCCGTGTATTGGAGCTGATCCTCGTACCCCGTGGGAATGACCAGCAGCACGGCGATAAGGGCGAGACACACCCAGACCGGCAGACTATAGCGTATATTGATTTGGGAAATTCGTTTTTTCATGGCGACGGGCCTCCTGCCCGATATATAGAAGGCTCCCCCGCCCCTGGACGGGGGAGTTTTTTAGGGGGACTTGTTATCACTTAGTCGGTGACGGTGATAACAAAGGGGTTGGAATAGATGGCGTAGGCGGTGTCGATGCCCTCAGATTCCAGGTCATAGCCGTTCACATCCAGCTCGCAGTCCATGCGAACCATGACCAGGGCCTCGCCGGTTCCATCGGCTGTGACGGTGCCGGTCTCGGCGTCATAGGATACCTCCGGGCCGCTGATGGTCACGAGGGAGATGCCCTCCGGGTTTTCAATGGTCTCGCCGTTCTGGGCGATAACGGAGAAGCTAATCTCCCCGCCCTCGGCGCTGACAGCGGCGTCCTCCACCTGAATCTGAACGGGCAGGTCGGTGGCCCAGGTGGAGAAGTTGGTGGTCAGGGAGTAGATGCCGGTGAGATACCCGGTGGCAAAGGCGGTCTCGGTGTTATACGTCCAGGGGTTTGTCAGCAGGCCCCGGTGACGGGCGGCGCTGATGACCTCATAGCTCATGGCATTGTGGGAGTTGTGATAGGTGCTGTTGTAGACGTTGAGCTGGGTCAGCAGGGTTCCCACGGCTTCGCCCACTTCGCCGTTGTTTTCCTCGATGATGGCGGTCAGGTCGGCGTTGGAATAGCCGTCATAGCCCAGGTAGCCCAGGGAGCATTCCGGCCAGAGGCGCTGCATTTCGGCCAGCACGTCGCTGTCGATGGAGTAATATTCATAGCCGTTGTTGCACCAGCCGTCCTGGAAGGTGATGACCACAACCTTGTCCATCACGCCCATCTCCTCGCAGAGGGCCTTGAAGGGCGCCACGATGTCCGGGTTCTCGGTCTTAATCTCGATGAAGAAGATAACGTCCTGGTCGGCCAGGGCCTCCAGATACTCCCGCAGGGTGGGAATGTAATCCTCGTCCGCGTCGCAATCCAGCACGGCGTCCTCCCGGTTCGCGGTGGTGCGGTTGGTGTTGTTGGAGTTGAGGACGGAGTTGGGGGCGTTCTCCGCCGTGTCGTCGGTCATGTCGAAGGCCAGGGCGCGAATCTCGTCCATGGTCAGAGCCTCGATGTCGGTGATGTCCTCCCGGTCGAACAGACGGGCGGCGTCATCGTCGTGGAGAATGAATATCTCCCCGTCGGCGCTGAGCTGGATGTCGCACTCTACCACGTCTGCGCCCGCGTCAATGGCGGCCTGGGTGCCGCGGATGGTGTTTTCCACATATTCGCTGGGCAGGCCCCGGTGGCCGGAAATGAGGGTGTGGCGCAGGAGGGTGGTCACGTCGTCGAAGGATTCCAGGGCGTCGTTCACAGCCTGATAGTCTGTGCAGACAATGCCGTTGGCCCCGTTGGTCAGAGTGGTGTAGATGGCCTCGTCGGTGGCCTCTGTCTCCACCCAGACGGAGATGACCATGCTGTGCAGGTAGTCGATGGAATCATAGTCGGCCACATCCTCCGGCAGGATGGCGATCTTGCAGTGGGCGGCGTTGGTGGTGGTCACGACGCTGTAAAGGGATTCGGTGCTGGTATCAAGGCCCGCGTCCGTAAAGTCGATGGCTCCGATGACGCCGGTGTTGGCGGTGCAGACCGTCTGCACCAGATAGGCGTTCTCCGCGCTGGCGATAACGATAACGTCGTTCACCTCATTTTCCGTGCAGAAGTCGGAAAAGGCGGAGGCGGTCTCCCGGTCGGTCAGATAGAAGGCGGTGAGGGCGGTGTTCTTCGTGGCGGTGAGATAGGCGGCCAGGTCGTCGGAGATGGCCTCCCCCTCCAGAGTGGAGACGTTCAGCTCCCCGTCGATGGAGACGATCATGGTGTTGGGCCGCACGTCCGCGGCGGCGACGGCCTCCGCTGTCGCGTCGGCGGGCCAGACGATGGTGGCGGGCAGGGCCACGGTGGTGTCCGGCTCATAGAGATCGTCCGCCCAGTCGCTGAGGGAGACGGCTTCCTCCGGCTCCTCAGAGCTTGCGAAGGCGCCGACGCTGCACCCCAGCACCAGGGAAAGGCCCAGAAGAAGGGAAAGAATTTTTTCATGTAAGTACTCCTTTAAAAATACACTCAAATAATGCAGGGCGGGGGCTTTTGCCCGTTGTCCAGCGGACAAAAGACCCGCCCCGTTCGTATCATCAGCCAATGTTCAGCAGGCTGGCGAGCTTGTAATAGATTTCGGTGTTGTCGTAATACCCATTGAACAGGTCGGCCCCTACGCCGTCGGCGAATACGGCCACGGGCAGGCCGGTGTGGCTGTAGGAGGTGAAGCTGATGCCGGACTTGTTGTTGATGATGTGGGTGATGGTGACGGTGAGCGGCTCATAGGTGCCGTAGAGGACGTATTCCTCCTGCTCGTACTCGCTGGCAACCGTGCCGTTGATGCTCTTTTCATAGGCGGCCTCCAGCTCGCTCAGCTCATAGTCGGTCAGCACCAGCTTGTCGTCCTCGTCCCCCTCGGTCTTGAGGCCGAACAGGGTCTCGATGTCAGCCAGCACGTCCTCGAAGGAGGTCTGGTTTTCCTTGTAGGCGGCAACATAGTCGCCGTCATACTTGGCGAAGGAGATGGTCTGGTTCTGGAGCAGGGTGATGTAGGTGTCGTAGTCCGTCCCGGCAAAGCCGATGGTCAGGCCGCCGGTCTCGTGGTCGCCGGTGACGATGATCAGGGTCTCGTCGGGATGCTCGGCGGCGAAGTCGATGGCCACCTGCACGGCCTCGGCAAAGGCGATGGTGTCGTTGATGGTGGAGGCGGCGTCATTGGCGTGGCAGGCCCAGTCAATCTTGCCGCCCTCGCACATCATAAAGAAGCCGTTTTCCTCGTCCAGTACCTCGATGCCCTTCTTCACCATGTCGGCCAGAGACCACATATCGTCGGTGCGGTCAAGCTCATAGGCCATGGCGTCGGAATCGGCCAGGTTCTCGTCGATGATGATGACCTTCTCGTCGTCGGAGGTGATGGCCTCGGCCTCCTCCTGGGTCATAACCACGGTGTAACCGGCCTCAGCGGCCAGTTCGTACAGGCTCTCCTGCTCCCCGTCGGAGCCGGTGGGCTTCAGCAGGCCGCCCCCGGCGAAGTACTCAAAGTCGGAGGCAATCAGCTCCAGGCCAATGTCATAATAGCTGGAGCGGCTGGCCTGATGGGCGTAGAAGGCGGCGGGGGTGGCGTGGTTCAGGTTCACAGAGGTGATGATACCGATGTCATAGCCCATGTCCCGGAGCTGCTCGGCAATGGTGGTGTAGGCCACGGTGCCGGTCTCGTCCATGTTGATGGTGCCGGAATAGGTCTTGTTGCCGGTGGAGATGGACGTGGCGGTGGAGGCGGAGTCCGGGCAGAAGCTGTTGGAGTCGTAGGTAACAGCGGAGCCTGCGGCCTCAAAGTTCATGAAGTTCAGGTAAGACGGGCCGTCCAGGGTCGCGCCCTCGTTGTCGTCCAGGCTGGGTTCGGCCTGGAAGTTGTCCTCATCGTCCAGGGCGCCCAGATAGTCGGCGGTGGACTGAATCTGGGGATAGCTCATGCCGTCGCCGATGAACAGGAACACATACTTGGGAACGGTGGTCTCGGCGGTGTCGTCGGTCACGTCTTCGGATGAAACGGAAAGGCTCTCTGCCGCCAGGGCGGCGGTGGCCGTGGCGGAGGCGGTCTCCACCCGGCTTTCGGCGCTGGCGGAGCTGCATCCGGCCATCAGGCCCAGCAGCAGCACGAAGGCCAGCAAAAGGGATATTGCTTTTTTCATAGTTTCTGATATTCCTCCAAAATAATTTTGTCCCAGGGGACACTCCCTATTCTGCCAGAGAAATGGTAAAGCCCGCCACAGTGTGGGGGTAAAATCTTGGTAAAGCCCCGGCATGAAAATCATCATGGCGTTTCCTGAAGGGTATAAAAAAGGCGGCTCCGTTTCCAGAGCCGCCGGTTTTCATGTTCGGTTTATGCCGATTTACTTTTTGCGATAGCTCTCCGCCAGCCGACCGAATATGGGGAGGGCCCGCTGGATGCGCTGGGTGGGGACGCAGTAGGAGATGCGGACATGGCCGGGGCAGCCGAAGCCGGAGCCGGGGACGATGAGCAGGTCAAAATCGTCTCTGGCCCGCAGGCTGAAGGCCGCGTCGTCCGGCTCCAGGGACTGGGGGAACAGATAGAAGGTGCCGCCCGGCTCCACGCAGGAATAGCCCAGCGCCCGCAGGCCGTCCACCAGCAGCCGCCGGTTTTCCGTGTACACGGACAGATCCGCCGTGTCGTCCGCGCAGGCGGCCACCACAAGCTGGAACAGGGACGGGGCGTTTACGCAGCCCAAGGCCCGGCCCGCTCCGGCGATGGCCGCGAACACCCGCTGCCAGTCCTCTACTGTCTCATGCACCGCCACATAGCCAATGCGCTCACCGGGAATGGACAGGCACTTGGAGAAGGAATAACACACCAGGGTGTTGTTATAGTATTTTGGAATATACGGCACCTGGACCCCGTCGTAGACGATCTCGCGGTATGGCTCGTCGGAGATGATGTAGATGGGGTGGCCGTATTCGGCGCTCTTGGTTTCCAGCAGGTCGGCCAGGGCCTGAATGGTCTTTTCGGAATACACCGCCCCGGAGGGGTTATTGGGGGAGTTTATCAGCACCGCCTTGGTGTGGGGGTTGATGGCCCGCTCCATGGCCGCCAGATCAAGCTGGAAATGCTCTGTGTCCGGGGGAATGACCACCATTTTCCCGTGGGCGGATTCGATGAACACCTTGTATTCCGGGAAGTAGGGGGCCGGGACGATGAACTCATCCTCCGGGCAGCACAGCCCGTGGAAGCAGCAGGTCAGGGACATGGCCGCCCCCATGGTGAGATACAGTCCGTCCGGGGAGAGATTGGTGCCGAAGCGCCGGTTGATGGAGGCGGTCAGGGCCGCTTTCGCGCCCGCGTCTCCGGCGGCGCTGGTGTAGCCGTGGAGAGTAACAGGGTCAATCTCGTCAATCAGACGCCGAATGGTCTCGTTCACCGAGGGCGGGGCGGGAACGCTGGGGTTTCCAATGGAGAAATCATACACGTTCTCCGCCCCCACCACCGCGGCGCGGCCCTTGCCATAGTCGAACAGCTCCCGAATTACAGACCGTTCCGTCCCCAGGGCTATCATTTTTTCTGCCAACATTGCTGTATACCAAGCCTTTCTGTATAGTGTGTATATTTAATAATATTAATGTTCCGTGTTATTTTTCGCCCCGCAGCTTTACCAGCCGGTCCCGTATGACCGCAGCGTACTCGAACTCCAGCATTTTTGCGGCCTTCCGCATTTGCTTTTCCAGCTTTTCTATTTCTTCCTGCCGCTCCCGCTCGGTCATCTTCACGCCGCTGGCGGTGACGGCCTCCGCCTCCTCCGCGCTGCCGGAGATTTCAATCAGATCCCGCACGCTCTTCACAATGGTTTTGGGAACGATGCCGTGGGCCTCATTGTACGCCTGCTGCTTGGCCCGGCGGCGTTCCGTCTCTGTGATGGCGGCCCGCATGGAGGGGGTAATGTCGTCGGCATACATGATGACCGTTCCCTCCGCGTTCCGGGCCGCTCTGCCGATGGTCTGGATAAGGCTGGTCTCGGAGCGGAGAAAGCCCTCCTTGTCCGCGTCCAGAATGGCCACCAGAGACACCTCCGGCAAATCCAGCCCCTCCCGCAAAAGGTTTATGCCCACCAGTACGTCAAACTCGCCCAGGCGCATATCCCGGATAATCTCCATCCGCTCCATGGAGCCGATGTTGTGGTGCAGATACCGGCTGCGGATGCCCGCGTCGGTGAGGTAGGCGGTCAGATCCTCCGCCATTTTCACGGTCAGGGTGGTGACAAGGGTGCGCTGGTTTTTGGCGATCCGGGCCTGAATCTCCCCGATCAGGTCGTCTATCTGACCCTCCACCGGGCGGACGTCTATCTTGGGGTCTAAAAGCCCGGTGGGGCGGATGACCTGCTCCGCGACCTGGCCCGCCCGCTCCCGCTCGTACTGCCCCGGCGTGGCGGAGACGTATACCGCCTGGCGTATCCGGCTGTTGAACTCGTCGAAGGTCAGTGGCCGGTTGTCGAAGGCAGAGGGCAGGCGGAAGCCGTAGCCCACCAGCGTCTCCTTCCGGCTCCTGTCCCCCCGGTACATGGCCCGCACCTGGGGCAGGGTGACGTGGCTCTCGTCCACGAACAGGATGAAGTCCTTGGGGAAGTAGTCCAGCAGCGTCATGGGGGCGCTGCCCGGTTCCCGGCCTGATATAATGCGGGAATAATTCTCTATCCCGGAGCAGTAGCCCAGCTCCTGCATCATCTCGATGTCGTATTCCGTCCGCTGCTGTATGCGCTGGGCCTCCAGCAGCTTTCCGTTTTCCTGGAACCAGGCCACCCGCTCTGAAAGCTCCTGGCGTATCTCCCCAATGGCCCGCTCCATTTTCTCGTGGGTGGTGACGTAGTGGGAGGCGGGGTATATGGCGCAGTGGTTCACTGTCCGCATAGGCGCGCCGGTGACGACGTTTATCTCGCTGATGCGGTCGATCTCGTCCCCGAAATACTCCACCCGGATGGCGTGGTCGCGGGCGTAGGCGGGGAATATCTCCACCGTGTCCCCCCGGACGCGGAAGCGGTTTCGCTCAAAGGCAACGTCATTTCGCTCGTAGCGAATTTCCACCAGGCGGCGGAGAAGCTCGTCCATGGGCTTTTCCATCCCGGGCCGCAGGGAGATGACCATGTTGGCGTAGTCGATAGGGTCGCCCAGGCCGTAAATGCAGCTCACGGAGGAGACGATAATCACGTCCCGCCGCTCAAACAGGGAGCTGGTGGCGCTGTGGCGCAGCCGGTCAATCTCGTCGTTTATGGAGGCGTCCTTTTCAATGAAGGTGTCTGTGTGGGGAATATAAGCCTCCGGCTGGTAGTAGTCGTAGTAGGAGACGAAGTACTCCACCGCGTTTTCCGGGAAAAACTCCCGGAACTCCCCGCATAGCTGGGCGGCCAGGGTTTTGTTATGAGCCAGCACCAGGGTGGGCCGGTTGAGCCGCTCGATGACCTTTGCCATGGTGTAGGTCTTGCCGGAGCCGGTGACGCCCAGAAGCACCTGCTCCTCTATTCCATTTTCCAGCCCCGCCGCCAGGGCCTCAATGGCCTCCGGCTGATCCCCGGCGGGCTGATAGTCTGATATTAGCTTAAAATGTCCCACAAAAGCACTCTTATTCCTCACAGTCTGAGTATTGATACTGCGTCACACAGCCTTTCCTCTGCGTTACAGCGGGCTGGATCGGCCTGTCGGATTCCTCGATTTTCCGCACCTTGATGGTGAACAGCCAGTCGTCCCCAAAGTCGTAATGAAAGGTAAAGATTTGCCCCTCGGCCAGGAGGAGACTGTCCAGGCTCACCGTTGTGTTTTTTTCGCAGGTTCCATCCCAATCCACCTGGTAGCTGTTGCCGCTGTACATTTTGTTGTCCATGCAGAACTCGTACAGATGGTCTTGGGAGAAGTCGAAGGCGTCCAATATGACCGCACACAGCCCATCCAGCGTCTCGATCCCGGATATGCGGATCACGCGGTAAACCGACCTTCCCAGGCCCTGCGGATATACCTTAAACTCATACAGCTTCATGCTCTGTTCCCCTTCCTTTAACATATGGCGTGAAAAGCCCCGTGACGGGTCATTACAATGTGTCCATCTTCACACAATCTATTATAGAATTATACCATGTATGTAAGCATTGTGCAATACACAGAAAGACGTAAAGAATCCTGGGTGTGATACCAGCCTGTCTGTACAGATAGATATGTTTGTTAAAATATATATTCACATAAATAGACAAACGTGGTATAATACGGGTACAACAGAGGGTCAATGTCACAATGTCCAAAGGCAAGAAGGACATCATCAAGACCCACGCAGAGGGGCCGGAGGGAAAGAACATGAGCCAATTTCAAAAGCAGCTTGCAGCTATATTGAGTGGCGCCAGGGACAAAAATATTTTATTCTCAGACCTTTGCGCTGTTCTTGACCGGCTGGGCTTTGATTGCCGTATCAAAGGTGACCATTTTATCTACACTATGGACGGGGTGGATGAAATCATCAATATTCAGCCGTTGGGGAACAAGGCAAAACCCTATCAGGTGAAACAGGTGCGGGAAATCATCGTGGAATATCAGCTTGGAGGTGGCATTAATGAATAAATACGAAATCATAATCTACTGGAGCGAAGACGACCAGGCGTATATAGCAGAAATCCCGGAGCTTGCCGGGTGCATGGCGGACGGCGTGACCGCGCCGGAGGCATTGCGGAACCTGGAACAGATAGCGCGGGAATGGATGGAAACCGCCCTGGAGCTGGGACGGCCCATTCCTGAACCGAAAAGGCACTTACGCTATGCGTGAAAGCGTAGCTATGCGGCTGTCAACTGGAACTAAACGCGAATAGCAGACAAACTACAGAGGCCGGGGTGAATAGCCCCGGCTTGTCTTGTCCTTAGAGACTGAAAAGGGTACAAATGGGGCAAGTATTTCGGGCCGATGCCAGCGCAATCGTCACACACGGGTCGCTAAAAAAGAAAAACCCGCAATCCATTGGGGCGCAAGGGATTCAAACGACAAGTTACAAAACGTTAGAACACGAAAAATTCAAAAAATCATAATACCTTCTTAATCCCCTTTTAATTTGCCGCTCACGAAGGCTTCATGGGTGGCAGGTATGCTGGGGGCATATTATAAGGATGAGGTGGTTTTCATGCTGTTGGTGACTGCGAAGGCATTAGGAATTGCGGCGGGGATTGTTTGGGCGGTTTGCCTGGGGTATCAGGCGGTGCTGTGGGCCGCGTCCAGGGTGAAGCGGGGGAGGGGGACGCCTCTGCCGGAGCGGCTGAATCGGTATGGGGTGCTGATTTCCGCCCGGAACGAGGAGGCGGTGCTGCCCCAGCTTATTCAAAGCCTGCGGGAGCAGGATTATCCACAGCCGCTCATTCATATTTATGTGGTGGCCGATAACTGCACCGACGGCACCGCCCAGGCGGCGCGGGCGGCGGGGGCCACGGTGTACGAGCGGTTTAATCTTGCCCAGGTGGGGAAGGGCTACGCCCTGGAATGGTTGCTCGAACGGATCCGGGAGGAGGGAACCTTTCGGGGCTACGACGGATTTTTCATCTTCGACGCGGACAATCTGCTGGCCCCGGACTATATCCGCCGGATGAATCAGACCTTTTCCGCCGGGTATTCCGCCGTCACCAGCCCGCGAAACAGCAAAAACTTCGGCGCGGACTGGATTTCCCACGGCTACACCCTGTGGTTCCTCCACGAATCCCAGCTTCTGAACCGGGGCCGGATGGCCCTGGGGAGCTGCTGCATGGTGTCCGGCACAGGCTATGTGGTCTCCCACGCTTTGCTGGACAGGGCAGGGGGCTGGCCCTTCCACCTGATGACAGAGGACGCGGAGTTCACTGCCTGGTGCGCCGTGAACGGCGTGAAGGTGGGCTACTGCCAGGAGGCGGTGTTTTATGACGAACAGCCCGACAGCCTGCGGGCCTCCTGGAATCAGCGGCTGCGCTGGGTGAAGGGATATATGCAGATGCTGAATTATTACGGCGGGCGGCTCCTGCGGGGAATGTTCCAACGCGGCGGCCTGGTCTGCGCGGATATGCTGCTGGCCTACCTGCCCTCCTTCATCGGCGCGGCGCTGTCCTGCCTGGCCAGCGTGACCCTGGCCCTGTGGCTTCTGACCTCCGGCGGCGGGTGGGCCGCCGTGGCGGGGGTGCTGGCGCTGGGAACGGCGCAGCTTCTGGGGGGTATGCTCCTGCTGGGCCTCTATACCACCGTAAGCCAGAGGAGAATCATCCCGCTGTCGGCAGGGGAAAAGCTGGGCCGGTGCCTGACATTTCCCCTGTTCATGGCGACCTATCTTCCTGTGGCTGCCGCCGCCATGTTTGTGGATGTGGGCTGGCGGCCCATCCCTCACACCCCGGTTCCAGAGCGCCCGCCCATCCAGCCCGTGTACCAGCTTCCAAAAACCGGGTGACAGGGAAAGGGACAGCACCAAATTTTTGATGCTGTCCCTTAAAATATAGGTTATATACGCTGCTGCTTTAGCTTATATCCGGCACCTCGTAGCCGCTCTCAATCAGCTCGTTCAGGGGGGAGTTAAACTCTACATATTGCGAGATTTTTCCCTCGGTCAGGACGAACTTGTGAACATAGTGGTCGGCGTGGGCGTCGCAGGAGCCGTCACACTCCACCAGGAACACATTGGGGTCGTCGGACTGGTAGACCACAAAATTCTCATACACCCAGCCCTCATAGCTCTCCGCGTTGGAGGCGTCCAGGGCCATTTGCATGGACAGGTCTGAACACATAACCGGGTTGAAGGGGTTGGTAGTGCCGCCAAAATCATAGGCCACGCCGGTGGTGAACTCGTCCGCGTACAGCAGATAGAGATAGGGACTCAGGCCCTGCATGAACCGGCAGACCGTCTCATAATTCAGCGTCCGCAGCTCGATTTCCTCATCCGGGAACAGGACGACTGTTTCCATCCCGTCGGGAATCTCGAAGCCCTCCCACCAGGCTAGCTCCTCTTCGGTCATGGCGGTTTCCTCCTGGGAGGCTTGGGCGGTCTCCGTCTCCTCTATTTCGGCGGAGGCTTCAGCGGAGGTCTCGCCGGACGCTTCGCCGGAGGCCAGGTCGCCCATGTCGCCGCCGGTGGAGTTGGGTGCGTCAATGCCCATCTCCAGCAGCTCCTGGATGGGGTTGTTGAACTCGATGTATTCCACAATTTTCCCGTCCTCCAGGGTGAACTTGTGGAGATAGTGGTCGGTATGGGTGCGTACAGCCTCCCCGTCCACGGTGTAGGTGCCGCTGCCGTCACACTCAACCAGGAAGATGTTGGGGTCGTCAGACTGGTAGACCTCCATGTTCGTCCACGTCCAGTTGGGGTAAAGCTCCGCGTTGGAGGCATCCAGCATCTTTTGAAATTCGATGTCAGAGGTGCGGACGGAATCCTTGGTCAGGGAGAAGTCATAGGCCACGCCGGTGACGACGTCGTCCGCGTACAGGAGATAGAGATAGGGGCTCAGGCCCTGCATATAGCGGCAGGCCGTCTCGTAATTCTTCTCCCGCAGCTCAATTTGGTCGTCCGGGTACAGGGTTACGTCCTCCATGCCCTCCGGGATCTCAAAGCTGTCCCACCAGAGCTGCTCCTCCTCCGTCAAAGCCGCCTCCCCGGAAGCCTCCCCGCTGGCCAAAGCCATCGGAGCCAGGCACAGCGCCAGGGCGCATACCAGAAGCAACGCGATTGTTCGTTTCATGTTGTGTGGTTCCTCCTTGTTCAGTAATTTTTGGCATTTCCTTCACAATACTGGTTCTATGATGGCATGAACGGGCAGGTTTGTCAACAGCGAGTCAATGCAAAATCGGGCAAAAAACGACCTCAGAGGACATCCAT
>JAJQFY010000165.1 GCA_021200935.1 Oscillospiraceae bacterium | reverse complement strand
GTGGAATACTGGTGAAAATCCTCCCGGCTCACCTCCCCCAGCCGCTCCAGAATCGCCTGCGGCGGGTCAAAATCCGGGAACCCCTGGGACAGGTTCACCGCCCCGTATTGATTGGAAATGCGCGTCATGCGCCGAATGACCGAATCGGTAAATTCCGACGTGCGCTGAGATAGCTTCTGCATGATTCTTCTCCTGTAATACTGTTTTTTCTGCCGTTTTTTCTATTGTAGCACATCTTTCCCCGTTGTGAAATTTTTTCCTTCTGTTTCATCCTGTTTTTTCATCAGCCAGGCCCGGTTTTCCACGTTTTTCCTATGGTTTCCCGCTCCTCCTCCGCGTATACTAAATCCTATAGGGGGAATCGGTGTGATGAAGGATAAATACAGGGCGTTTGCCCAGTCTCTTTCTGCGGTCAGGCTGGGGCTTTACGCCACCAGCGGGGCCTATTATCTGTTTCTGTCCCTGTGGCCGCTGGCTATGCTGTTTTTGTCCCTGCTTCCTTATACATCTATATCCCAGCAGCAGCTTTTAAACCTGCTTTTGGGCTATGCCCCGGAACCGTTTCAGCGGTTCATGGCCCTGATCGCGGCGGACATTTACGACAGCTCCGCTGCTGCCCTGGGCTTCGGTCTGGCGGCGGAGCTTTGGAGCGGGGGAAAATTCCTGTCCGCCCTCATAAGCGGCATCGGCCATATTTACGACGGCGACGGTCAGAGGGGCAGCGGCCTGCGGCGTCGGCTGCTGGGGGCCGTCTATACAGGGCTTCTGGTGCTGCTCACCGTGGGCGAGCTGGGCCTTCTGTTTTTCGGGCGGCGGCTGCTGGGGGCGGCCAGCCTGCGGCACCCCCGCCTGTCCCGGCTGTTCCGGCTTCTCACATGGCTGCGCTGCCCGGTGTTTCTGGCGGGTGTCTCCGCCATGGCCCTGCTCCTGTTCCGCCGTCTGCCCAGGCGAAAGCTGCCCCTCCGCCGTCTTCTGCCCGGCGCGGTCGGCGGGGCGGCGGTGTGGCTGCTGTTCTCCCAGCTCTATTCCTGGGCAGTGGAGCGGTTTCAGCTTTTCTCGGTCTATGGGAGCATGGCCTTTATCATCGTCTCTCTTTTTTGGCTCTACTGCTCCCTGTATATCCTGTTTTTCGCCGGATGGGTCAACGTATACCTGGACGGGCTGCGGCCAATGGCAAAAAATGTAAATAATAAGTGAATCTTATCGACAAACCGCAAAAAAGTGACTGTTATCCCTTGCACAAAGGGTATTAGAAATGTTATAATCCGCTTTATAGGGAATGAATAAGCACTGCAAAGCAAAAAATACGAACAGCAAAAATTTAAACAGGATAGGAGTTGAGGACTTTTGAGCCGGCTTAGTATTTCTTCGCCTGACAAATCCCAGAGATTTGTGGACAGCATGTACGCCAATATGCAGCGGCGCATCGAGGTAGCTCCCCAGGGCAACTGCCCCGTGGAGCTGACAGACGCTTTCCTGCGGCTGTGCATGGCCCAAAGCTGCGGCAAATGCGTCCCCTGCCGGGTGGGGCTTGACCAGCTTTCCACCCTGATCCAGAAAATTCTGGAGGGCAACGGCACGGCCCAGGATCTGATGATTCTGGACAAGGCCGCCCACGCCATCGCGGATTCCGCTGACTGCGCCATCGGCTGGGAGGCTGCCAAGACCGTCATCACCTGCGTCAACGGCTTTCGGGACGACTTCATGAGCCATCTGACCACTGGGCGGTGTATGTCAAACTTCAAGGCTGTCCCCTGCATGACCTTCTGCCCCGCCCATGTGGACATCCCCGGTTACATAGCCCTTGTGAAGGAGGGCCGTTACGCCGACGCCGTGCGCCTGATCCGGGAGGATAATCCCTTCCCCAGCGTGTGCGGCCTTATCTGCGAGCATCCCTGCGAGAGCCACTGCCGCCGGAACATTGTGGACGATTCCGTGAACATTCGCGGCCTGAAGCGGGCGGCGGTGGAGCAGGCCGGTCACGTTCCGGCCCCCAAGTGCGCCCCGCCCACGGGCAAGACCGTGGCCATCATCGGCGGCGGCCCCACCGGCCTGACGGCGGCCTATTATCTGGCGCTGATGGGCCACTCCGTCACCGTGTATGAAAAGCACAAAAAATTCGGCGGTATGCTCCGCTACGGCATCCCCCGCTACCGTCTGCCGGAGAAATTTTTGGACGAGGACATAAACGTCATCCTCTCCACCGGCATCACCGCCTATACCAACGTGGAAATCGGCAAGGACATCGACTTTGCCGAGATACACGAAAAATTCGACGGCGTGTATATCGCCATCGGCGCCCACTCCTATAAAAAGCTGAACATCCCCGGCGAGGACGCGGAAAACGTCATGTCCGCCGTGCAGCTTCTGGGCGCTATGGGCGACGGCGAACCCATCGACATGACCGGCAAGCGGGTCGTGGTTATCGGCGGCGGCAACGTGGCTATGGACGCCAGCCGCACGGCCATCCGCCTGGGAGCCGAATCCGTCCAGTGCGTATACCGGCGGCGCAAGTCCGACATGACCGCCCTGGTAAACGAGATATCCGGCGCGGTGGCGGAGGGGGTAGAGCTTGTCACCCTGATGGCCCCCGTCCGCATCGAGACAGATGAAAACGGCGCTGCCAAGGCCCTGGTCGTCAAGCCCCAGGTTCCCGGCGCATACAAGGGTGGCCGCCCCGCCCCCCGCGACGCGGATCAGCCGGAGCAGAGCCTGCCCTGCGACATCGTCATCGTGGCCATCGGCCAGGCCATCGAGTTCGGCCACTTTACCGAGACGGGCATTACCCCCTCCAAATACGGCACCCTCCAGGCGGACACCTCCGGCGCGGTGGCCGGTGCCAACGGCGTGTATGCCGGCGGCGACTGTGCCTCCGGCCCCGCCACGGTCATCAAGGCCATCGAGGCCGGCAAAACCGCTGCGGCAAACCTGGATGAATATTTCGGTCTCCACAGCGAGATTGATTTCGACGTGGAGATTCCCGCCGCCTCCGCCAACCTTCGCACGGCCTGCGGGCGCTGCAACATGACCGACCGCCCCGCCGCGGAGCGCATCCACGATTTTGACCTGATTGAAAATTCCCTGACCAGCGAGGAGGCAACCCAGGAGTGTTCCCGCTGCCTGCGCTGCGATCACTTTGGCTACGGCTCGTTCAGAGGAGGGAGGAAAACGGCATGGTAAACCTGACTATAGACGGACGCCGCGTCTCCGTGCCGGAGGGTACGACGATTTTAGAGGCCGCCAGGACGGCGGGCATCCGCATTCCTACCCTCTGCTATCTGAAGGACATAAACCAGATCGGCGCCTGCCGGGTCTGCGTCGTAGAGGTGGAGGGCTGGGATCACCTGGCCGCCTCCTGCAACGCGGACTGCGAGGAGGGCATGGTCGTTCACACCAACACCCCCCGGGTGCGGGACACCCGGCGGCTGAACGTGGAAATGATTCTCTCCCGCCACCACACCAACTGCACAAGCTGCGTCCGCAGCGGCAACTGCTCCCTGCAAAGCCTGGCGCGGGACATGAACGTGCTTGACCTGCCCTTCCCCCAGACGCCGGTGTTCCGGCCCTGGGATCACTCCTATCCCTTGATTCGGGATATGTCCAAGTGCATCAACTGTATGCGCTGCGTGGCCGTGTGCGACAAGGTGCAGGACATGAAGGTCTGGGACGTAACCGGCACCGGCACCCGCACGGCGGTAGCCATCCGGGACAAGATGGACTTGAAGGACGTGGGCTGCACCTACTGCGGCCAGTGCATCACTCACTGCCCCGTGGGCGCGCTGCGTACCCGCGACGACACCATGAAGGCCTTCGCCGCCCTGTCTGACCCGGAGAAAATCTGCGTCGTTCAGGTGGCTCCCGCCGTCCGCGCCGCCTGGGGCGAGGACTTCGGCCTGACCACAGAGGAGGCCACTCTCCCCCGCCTGGTGGCCGTTTTGAAGGCCATGGGCTTTGACTATGTTTTCGACACGGATTTCGCCGCCGACCTGACCATTATGGAGGAGAGCAGCGAGTTCGTGGAGCGGATGACCCATCCCACGGAATATCAGTGGCCCATGTTCACCTCCTGCTGCCCCGGCTGGGTGCGCTATGTCAAGATACGCCACCCGGAGCTGCTGGACAATCTCTCCACCGCCAAAAGCCCCCAGCAGATGTTCGGCGCTGTGACAAAGAGCTACTTTGCGGAGAAAATCGGCGTTGACCCGGAGAAGCTGTTCTGCATCTCCATCATGCCCTGCACGGCAAAGAAATACGAGTGCGCCGTGGAGGAGGTAAACGACGCCGGAGCCGGGCAGGACGTGGATCTTTCCATCACCACCCGCGAGCTTGTCCGCATGATAAAGGTCTGCCAAATCGACCCCATGACGGCGGGCGAGGCGGAATTTGACGACCCCCTGGGCGAATCCACCGGCGCGGGCGTTATCTTCGGCGCCACCGGCGGCGTAATGGAGGCGGCGCTGCGGAGCGCCTACTTCCTGATTACCGGGGAGAACCCTGACCCGGACGCCTTCAGCGACGTGCGGGGACTGGACGGCTGGAAGGAGCGTACCTTCCGGGCTGGGGACATCACCGTCCGCACAGCGGTAGCCAGCGGCCTTGCCAACACCTCCCGGCTGATTGACGCCATTCAGCGGGGGGAGGCCCACTATGACTTTGTGGAAATCATGGCCTGTCCCTCCGGCTGCTCCGGCGGCGGCGGCCAGCCCATCGAGGACGGCGTGGAGCTGGGCGGTGTGCGCGGCCAGCACCTCTACAAGCTGGACCAGGAAATGCCCCTGCGCTTCTCCCACGAGAACCCCTCGGTGCAGACCCTCTATGCCGAGTATCTCCAAGCCCCCCTCTCCCACCGCGCCCACGAGCTTCTGCACACAGATTTGAAGGCGTGGAAGCTGTAACAGCAACACACAAATAACAAAGGCGCTGTATCGAACCCTATGGTTTCGGTGCAGCGCCTGGCTTTTGGTCTATTGATTTTTGCTGTGAATGCAGCGGTTTATGGTATTTTGGCGTTTGCCGTCCCCGATGTTGGAACCGCCGGGGACGGCTTTTAATTCGGAATGATACGCATGTCAGTTCAAATGCAACTGGCTTTTCAGGGCCTGCTGAAGGGTTTGGGAGAAATTAATGCCGTTCTCTACGGCGGCAGCGTTCAGCCAGGCGGGGATGGTCAGGGTCTTTTTGACCACCTTATTGTTCATCCGCTCCCGCACGGCGGGCATGAACACCTCGACCATCGTCACCACCGCGCCATCCTCCGGGTGCAGATCTTTGACAGGGGTAGGCGTGGGAATGATATCGCCATCCTTTTCCATGCCAAACAAATGCAGCCCCAGAGCCTCTTTCGCCCGGTGGAATGCCTCCTCCGTGGTGTTCGCGCAGGGCAGACAGCCGGGAAGGTCTGGAAATTCGATGGATATTCCATCCTCATCGTAATACAGAAAGGCAGGATAAGCATAATAATCGCTGTACATATAAAACTCCTTTCAAACGTAACGGGGAAAACGTGCGTTATTGTAATTTGACCCCGGCCTGACGCTCAATGCTTTTCAGCGTTCGTATTGGTATGTCCTTTACTGGGTGCGTCACCGTAACCTTCCCTGGTTTTGTGGGATGCTTAAACTGATGATGGTCGCCCTCACACCCAATCTCATACCACCCGTCCGCACGGAGTGCCTGAATTATTTCTCTGGATGAATAGCTTTTCATTACCCGGCCACCGTTCCGCTATCTATTTTCACTGTCTATAATATAACACGTACAATAGAACGTGTCAATATGCTTTCCATCGCCTGGATCTTACTTCAGGCGTGGGATAAGTTCATTCCCCTCCCCCTTTGCGGCGCAGTTTAACGCCCTGCTCACCAGCCTTCGCGCCGGGGGGCGGCTGGACTGACTGGCGCGGTTTTTATCATCCCGCCAGGTGCGGAGCCTACCCCCCCGCGCCTAATTTTTGTTTGTCATAACTAACATTTTGCTGTATTTTCCCCTTTCATTTTCGGACATTATGCCGAAAAAATAAAGAACCCGCCGGGCGGTATTGACATTATCGCGGAATCAGGATAAAATAAGCACGGTGTTAGGAATACCTAACGCCTATATATGGCGCATAGGGTTAGGCAATTCTAATATACATTAGACATACCAAATGGAGGCGGACATATATGGCAATGCCGCTCACAATGCTCAGAAATGGAGAGAGCAGTTTAATTACCCATATTGGAGGCAAGGACGAGACGAAAAAATTTTTGGAAAACCTCGGCTTTGTGGTAGGCACCCCGGTGACAGTGGTGTCGGAGATCAACGGAAACCTTATCGTACATATTATGGACTCCCGCGTGGCGATCAGCCGGGAGATGGCGGCCAAGATTTTTGTTTGACGCCGCCTGATTTTTGTGCTTACAGTATGTCTGGCATTTTAGGAGCAAGCATATTTTAGCAATAGAAACCCAAGGAAAGGAGAGAATGAAATGACGCTGAAAGAGACGAAGGTCGGGCAGACCGTCAAGGTAGTAAAAATCAGCGGCGAGGGCGCGGTAAAGCGCCGCATTATGGACATGGGCATCACCAAGGGCGAGAAGATTTTCGTCCGCAAGGTGGCTCCTCTGGGAGACCCTGTGGAAATCACCGTCCGCAACTACGAGCTGAGTCTGCGGAAGGCCGACAGCGAAATGATTCAGGTGGAGCTGATAGGATAACAAGCCCCTGACCACAAAAAAATTACGCGCCAAAGCCTATGGCGCGATGGGAAATTCACTTGGAGAAAGGCAGTTGAATATGGAAGACCAAAAAGTTACCATTGCCCTTGCCGGAAACCCCAACTGCGGCAAGACAACGCTGTTCAACGCCCTGACCGGTTCCAACCAATATGTTGGCAACTGGCCCGGCGTAACGGTAGAGAAGAAGGAGGGCAAGCTCAAGGAACACAAGGAGGTCACAATCACCGACCTTCCCGGCATCTACTCCCTGTCCCCCTACACCCTGGAGGAGGTAGTGGCCCGGAATTATCTGATTCAGGAGCGGCCTGACGCCATTCTGAACATCATCGACGGCACGAACCTGGAGCGAAACCTGTACCTGACCACACAGCTTGTGGAGCTTGGCATCCCCGTTCTGGTGGCTGTGAACATGATGGACGTGGTTCGCAAAAACGGCGACAAAATCAACACCGCCCAGCTCGCCAAGGAACTGGCCTGTGAGGTGGTGGAAATTTCCGCCCTGAAGGGGGACGGCATCAAGCAGGCGGCTGACCGGGCCGTGGCCCTGGCCCGTAGCGGCAAAAAGTCCATTCCCCAGCACCGCTTCGCCGGGTGTGTGGAACACGCCCTGGCCCATATCGAGGAGGTGACAGTCCACAGCCTGCCGGACGAGCAGCAGCGCTGGTACGCCATCAAGCTGTTCGAGCGGGACGAAAAGGTGGCCGAGCAGCTCAGCCTCAGCCAAGACATTCGGGAGCATATCGAGTCCGACATCCAGGCCTGCGAGGCGGAGCTGGACGACGACGCGGAGTCCATCATCACCGCCCAGCGGTATGACTACATCTCCTCCATCATTGATAAATGCTATTCCCGCAAGTCCACTCAGAAGCTGACCACCTCTGATAAAATCGACAAGATTGTCACCAACCGTGTGGCGGCTCTGCCCATCTTTGCCGTGGTCATGTTCGCGGTCTACTGGATCGCCATGGGGCCATTCGGCTCCTTCCTGACCGACTGGACAAACGACGTGCTGGGCAGCGCCTGGCTGGTAGACGGCAGCCGCGCCCTGCTGGAAAGCGTGGGCGCAGCGGAATGGCTCATCGGCCTGATCTCTGACGGCATTATCGCCGGTGTGGGCGCGGTGCTTGGCTTCGTTCCCCAAATGCTGGTTCTGTTCATCATGCTGGCCCTTTTGGAGGACTGCGGCTACATGGCCCGTATCGCCTTCATCATGGACAGGATTTTCCGCAAGTTCGGCCTCTCCGGCAAGAGCTTCATCCCCATGCTCATCGGCACCGGCTGCGGTGTTCCCGGCGTCATGGCCTCCCGCACCATCGAAAACGAGCGTGACCGGCGCATGACCATTATGACCACCACCTTCATCCCCTGCGGGGCGAAAATGCCCATCATCGGCCTGATTGCCGGTGCGCTGTTCGGCGGCAGCGGCATTGTGGCCGTCTCCGCCTACTTCATCGGCGTGGGCGCCATCATCGTCTCCGGCATCCTGCTGAAAAAGACCAAGATGTTCTCCGGCGACCCCGCTCCCTTCGTTATGGAGCTGCCCCCTTATCACGCCCCCACGGCGGGGAACGTGTTCCGCTCCATGTGGGAGCGCGGCTGGAGCTTCATTAAGCGGGCCGGTACCGTTATTGTTCTGGCCTCCATTATCATCTGGTTCCTGTCCAGCATCGGCATTGTGAACGGCAGGTTCGGTATGGTGGATAACCTCTACGAGGACGAGGCCCTGGTAACAGAGGAATACATCGAGGACATGGCCGACAAGCGCGGCGTCTCTGCGGACGATGTTGTCCCCATGGACGATTCCCTGCTGGCGGATGTGGGCAACGCGGTCTCCGTCGTCTTCAAGCCCCTGGGCTTCGGGAGCTGGCGGCCCACCGTAGCCACCGTCACCGGCCTGGTAGCCAAAGAGGAAGTGGTCGGCACCTTCGGTGTGCTGTATAACTACGACGACAGCGAGGAAGAGCTGAATGAGGAAGGCGAGGAAATTTGGGATAACGTAGCCTCCGACTTCGACGCCATCAGCGGCGGCCACGGAAAGCTGGCGGCCTTCGCCTTTATGATCTTCAACCTCCTGTGCGCCCCCTGCTTCGCGGCCATGGGCGCCATCAAGCGGGAGATGAACAACGGCAAGTGGACGGCCTTCGCCATTGGCTATGAGTGCATTTTCGCCTATGTTATTGCCCTGATTACCTATCAGCTTGGCCTGCTGTTCGTCGGTGCGGCCAATGTGATTGGCCTGATCGTGGCACTGATTCTCCTGGCCGGTCTGCTGTACCTGCTGTTCCGGCCCTATAAGGAAGCCACTACCCTGACGGCACAGTAAGCCGTCTCACCTCTGGGAGGAATTTCAAATGCTTGCATGGCTTGCCGCCAACGGGGCGACCATCATCATATCCGCCATTTTAGCGGTCATCGTGTTTTTCCTGATTCGGGCGGTCGTCACCAACAAGGTGAGCTGCGGCGGGGACTGCGCCAACTGCGGCGCACACCCCCACCCCGCCCCCGGCGGGACAGACCCACAGGACGCCAATATATGCGCTCACTGCGCTTCCAGCGGCTCCTGTCAGGCCGCCCGGCAAAAGGATTAACCGGCAAAAATTAATTACTTCCTGCGGCGGCTCCGCAATCCAGGCTGTTACCTCCATCTGCCTGCGGAAGCCAGCGCGTGCGCCAACCCCGGCGGCGGCAGCCATAACCGCCCCCGGAGCCGCACGCACGCAGTCCCCCAAAAGAAGCGGTGAGCCATACGCCGCTTCTTTTTTTAATCCCCCTTCCCTATCCCCCCAACGCCCCGGCGTTGGGGCGTTTTTCGTAATGGGGAAACGGCAAAGATATTAGAAATAATGCCATAAATTCATCGTAAGGATTGAATAGAAATTGTTGACTTTGCACGAGAGGCAATGATATACTTTAAACATAGGAGTAGATGTTTTTCAGGCAAGTCCTGACGGCATAGCCGCAGGCGAAACAATTTTTGAAAGGTGAGGTATAACATGAAGCAACAACGAATCTCCCGTTGGCTGTCGCTGCTGCTGGCACTGGCCCTGTGCCTGTCCCTCGGCACCGCAGCCCTGGCGGACGACGCAGACACGCTCCCCACCGAGAATCTGGACGCCAGTTCGGAAGTCCAGGAAAATCAAGAAAGCCAAGAGAATCAAGAGAACCAAGAGAACCAAGAGGGTCAAGAGGCCCAGGAGGGTCAAGAAAGCCCGGCAAGCCCGGAGACCCAAGCCTCTGCGGCGAACGCACTGACCCTGGGGAGCGCCTCTCCGGCGTCCCCCCCTGTCCGAAGCTGCCCAGGCCGTGCAGGATAGGATTGACGCGCTGCCTACAGCGGACCAGGTGTCCGCCATGAGCGACAGCGAGCAAGACGATGTCTACACCAAGTTATCCGATATTTGGGATGCCTATTATGCTCTGCCCGAGGCAGACCAGGCCACGGTGGAAATATCCGCCCTGGAGGCGCTGGCCGAGTATTTCAATGGGCAGACCACAGCGTTGACAACAGCACTAACAGCAACGCAGGCGGTTGCTAAAATTGGCGACACCACCTACGAGACGCTGGCGGAGGCCGTAGCCGCGGCACAAGCGGGTGACACCGTTACATTGCTGCAAGACACCAGCGGAAGCGGTATTGTTATTGGTTCAATCGACGGACAAAAGAATTTTACCATTGATTTTAACGGATGCACCTATACCGTCAACAGCTCTCCCCTCGCCGGGTCAACCGGCACCGAAACCCAGTGCTTCCAGCTTTTGAAGGCAACCGGGAGCCTGACCATGAAAAACGGCACCATCGTGGCGGATTACAGCGGCGTTAAAATGATGATCCAGAACTATTGCAGCCTGACCCTGGAAGACATGACCCTGGACGCCACAACAGGATCGAATAATGTGGGCTACGTTCTCAGCGACAACTGCGGCAATACCGTGATCACCGGCAGCACCACCATCACGGCAAAAAGCACCGGGGTCGCCTTCGACGTGTTTTATTGGCCCAGCGGCGGCTATACCGACGGTGTGTCCGTGACCATCGACAGCGCCGATGTCACCATCAACGGCACCGTCGAATACGGCAGCGACGGCTCCGCCGATGGCAAGGCTAACGTGGCGGAAAAGGCGAAACTGAATATCCTGGCGGGTGCCGTGAACGGGACAATTTCCGCCTATTATCTCGGTTCGGATGGCGCCGCCGCCATTCTCGTCAGCGAATCGGCCACCGTTTCCTCTTATAGCGGCGTTGTGGCCAGCGTCACGACCTCCACCGGGACTATCGACTATGCCACCCTCCAGGCCGCCATTGACGCGGCTGGCACATCGGCATCAACTGTAACGCTGCTCCAGAATACTGCCGAGGACATCACCATCGAGAAAGGCCAGACCATCACGCTGGATTTGAACGGCAAGACCCTGACCAACAGCAGCGGCCACACCATCACCAACTATGGCGTCCTGACCGTTACCGATTCCTCTGCGGCCCTGAGCGGCACGGTGGACAACGTGACCCACAGCAAGGGGGCGCTGGTGAACTACGGCACCGCCTATCTGAACGGCGGCACCTTCACCCGCAGCGCGGAGAACGGTCAGTCCGCCAGCAACAGCGGCGACAATAGCTGGTACGCCGTGAAAAACTACAGCCAGATGACCGTGGACGGCGCTGCCATTGAAAACAGCGGAAAATTTTCCTCCTGCTTCGCGAACGGGTATTATAACACCAGCGACAAAACCAGCGCAGAGGTCATCACCGGCACTACCACACCTACGCTGACCATCAAATCCGGCACCGTGACCGGCGGGTTGAACAGCGTGAAAAATGACGACTGCGCCGTCCTGACCATTGAAGGCGGCACCTTTACAAACTACTCTCAGTGCGCCCTGCAAAACCACAGCATTGTTGCCATCTCCGGCGGCAGCTTCACTGGCGGCACATATGTTCTCTATAACTGCGGCTGTGACGCTGACACAGATCAGGGCGTTATGACCATCACCGGCGGCACATTCACTGCGGACGAAAACACAGAGTATATCCTGATGATGGTCTCCACGGCGGACACCGCGTCCGCGACCATTAAAGGCGGCACCTTTGATACCAATGGCTACAGTACCGCCGCCGTCTTCGGCGCCAATTCAACCGCCACAGAGGTTCTTGAGGGGACCATCCAGGTCTCCGGCGGCAGCTTCTCCGATATAGTGCCGGATGCCTACTGCGCCGTGGGGTACTCCCCCGTTACCACAACAGACGCAAGCGGGATGTACACCGTCTGCAATCACGCCTCCAGCAACGTTACGGCGGTGGAGGCCAAGGACGCCACCTGCACGGAGGACGGAAACATTGCATACTGGTACTGCCAGGTCTGCGGCAAATACTTCGAGGATAAGGACTTGACGGCGGAAATCACCCTGGCGAATACAGTGATTGACGCCACAGGCCACACAAATGTTGACCACCACGCCGCCGTCGCCGCCGACTGCACCACGCCGGGCAGCATAGAGTACTGGCACTGCACCGACTGCGGCAGCTATTTCAGTGACAAGGAGCTGACAGCCGAGATCACCCTGGAGGACACGGTGACAGCCGCCGTCGGCCACAACTGGGGCGAATGGGAAACCGTTGAATCTCCCTCCTGTCAGGCCGAGGGCAGCGAGCAGCGGGTCTGTTCCGTCTGCGGCGTCACCGAAACGCGGGGCGTGGAGGAGACCGGTCACGACTGGGAGACCGACTACACCATCGACCAGGCGGCCACCTGCACCACGCCGGGCAGCAAATCCATCCACTGCAAAAACTGCGGCGTGGTGAAGGACAGCACGGTCATTCCCGCCACGGGCCATGATTACGACAACCCGGCGTTCACCTGGGCGGACGACCACAGCAGCGCCGCCGCTGTCTTCACCTGCAAAAACGACAGCACTCACACGGAAACGGTGACGGCCACGGTGACATCTGCCGTGAAGACCGCCGCCACCGCCACGGAGAAGGGCGTCACCACCTACACCGCCACGGTCACGCGAAACGGCGTCACCTACACAGACACGGTGGACGTCACCGACATCCCGGCCGCCGGCACAGAGTCCACCTCCTCGCCAGCCCCTGCGACAGGCTCCCCCTCCCCCGCTAAAAATACCGTCAGCACCGGGGATGAGAGCAGCCCCATCCTATGGGCCGCCCTCCTTCTCTGCGCCGCCGCCGACCTGGGCGTCACAGCGGCAGTGCTGGGACGAAAGCAGAAAAACCGATAACCGATAACCCACCACGGTTCAAGACCCAAAAACGGGGTCGTATCAAAGCCAGCGCTTTGATACGGCCCCTGTTTTGTTATGGTTCGGATTGGAGGATGGACGCTGCTTTCCCCTCATGTCCCAAATCTTTTCGCCAACTCTGCGTCTGCCTCATCGAGGGTATAGGTTCTGCCGGACTGCAGGGAGGCGACCCCTTTCGTCAGCTCCGCATCCAGTTGCTCCCGCGTCAAAGCGCCAGCGGCAACGGGCTTGGACGTGGGAAGCCGCGGGTCAAAGGGCAGTCCTCCCCGCAGGACGACCTGGCTGTAAAGCATTTGCAAGCGAAATAATGGCATTGCTTACCCGCACATCCCCACAATGGCGTGGGCGAAAATTTTTGTCGCGGTCAGCAGGTCTTCTACGGGGAAGCGCTCGTTCGCGCCGTGCATATTGACCTCCACCCCCGGCATTTTATAGCCGAAGGCCACGCCGCCGGGGACGTCGTGGACGTAGGTGCCGCCGCCCATGGAATAGCATCCCCCCGGCTGGCCGGTGACGGCCTGGTAGCTGGCCAGCAGGGTCTGGATAAACGCCCCCTCCGCCGGGGTATAGTGGGGCGGTATCATCATCCCCGCCGTCTCATACCCCAGGGCGGCCAGGCGGCCATCGGCCACATCCTTGCAGTTGGCGGCGGTGGCGCACAGCGGAACCCGGCAGTCGCACAGGCCCTCCACCCCGGTATGGGATATGTCCAGGATGGTGAAGGCGCAGGTCAGCGCCCCCGTCTTTTCGTCCCTCTGGGCAACGCCAAGGGCCCTGCCGCCGTTGTCCCCGTGGGGCAGCAGCCTGTGCAGCTCGTGGAGTACCCGCGTGGAGGGGCCGTCCGCCAGGGGCAGCTCGGTCAGAACCTGCACCAGGGCGGTGTTGGGGTTTATTCCCAGCTCCGGGCTGGCGGCGTGGCAGCCTCGGCCTGTTACGGTGAGGCGGACGCCCCGCTCCGTCTCCTCCACCTGGCAGCTCGCCCCCAGCTCCGCACACAGAGGGGCAGCCCCGGCCATCATGCTCACAGGGTCGATGCCGGAAAGCTCCGCCCACGCCTGTGTGGGGACGGCATTCATCTGAAAGCCCCCGTGGAGGGCGGTAACATATGGCCCGGACGGGTTTTGAGGCTCCCAGCTTTTCTTAAACCGCAGGCGGTAAAACCCCTTCTCCCCATTGCAGACGGGGAAATCCGCGTCCGGGGTGAAGGTATGGGGCGCGGGGGGCTGCTGCCGGTAATAATAGGCCACGTCGCTGGAGCCGCACTCCTCGTCTGTGCCTAAAATCAGCCGAACCCGGCCACGCAGGGCAGGCCCAGCGCCTGGACACAGCGCATGGCGTACAGGGCCGCCACCGCGCCCCCTTATCGTCCGCCACGCCCCGGCCATAGATATAGCCGTCATCCTTGATGACCGGCTCAAAGGGGGTGGTGTCCCAGCCGCTCCCGGCCCCCACCACATCCAGGTGGGCCAGCATATCCAGCCCAGGCTCCGAGGGGCCAAGGTCGGCGGTCATAACCCGGTGGTCATAATCCGTCACGGCAAAGCCATAGCCCCGGCACATTTCCTCCGCTGCCGCCAGGGCGCGGGCCGGTTCGACCCCATAGGGGGCATTGGCCGCCGCCGGGCCGTTCACACTGGGAATGCGGCACAGGGCTTTTAAATCCTCCAAAAGCGCCTCCCGGTGGCTGTCCACCCAGGCGGTAATCTTCTCGTTCTGTATCATAATGGGAATCGCTCCTTTTTTGACAGTATTTGTCCTCCCTATTGTAACAGGAATTGAAAAATATTGCTACCTCTGATATAATAAATTGGATATTGTAAAATAGTAGGGGTGCAAATATTATGGCTGACATAAGTTTTGACAGAGAGCTTTGCGTCCGCTGCGGGCGGTGCGTGAAAATATGCTCCATGGGCCATCTGCGTATGGAGGACTACGGCCCGGACGCCACGGGGCGGGGCGGGTGCATGGACTGCCTGCAATGCGCCGCCGTCTGCCCCAGGGACGCGGTACGCCGGAACGGGGTGTCCGCCACCGTTTCCAAGCCGGAGGATCCCCTGGAGGCGCTGGTCATGTCCCGCCGGTCCATCCGGCATTTCAAGCCCCAGCCCCCAGAGCGGGAGGCCCTGCAATGGGCCTTAGACCGGGCGGCATACGCCCCCAGCGGAAAAAACCGCAAGGCCAACCGCTGGACGGTGATTTATGGCCGGGACAGGATGGAGGCGGTGTCTGACCGGGCTTTGCAGCACTGCCGGGACACAGGCTACGCCCCGGAGCTTTTGAAGCTGACCGCAAAGGGCATCGGCCTGCTGACCTGCGGGGCCTCCGCCATGGTCATCGGCTGGTCGCCGGACGACTGCCTGAACCCCACAGTGGACACCATCGCGGCCATGGAAACGGCGGAGCTGCTGCTGGTGCATCGGGGCCTTGGTACCTGCTGGGGCGGGTATATGCGCCGCATAGTAAACGCCTGCCCGGCCCTGCGGCAAATGCTCGGAATCCCCGACGGCTGCTCCGTGCAGGGCTGCTTTGTGGTAGGCTGGCCAGAGGCTAGCTTCCCCAACATCCCCACCCGCCCGGCGGCGGACATCGTCTGGGCATAAATCTATCAGAGATAAAAGCAATGCTTTTATCTCTGATGAATGGGCTGCGGCCTGACCCGCGCAGTGCGCGGCTGCACACACCGCCTGCGGGCGGCAGTTTCAGCGTATACGAAGTCCCAGGAGTATCATCCGTCGTGGTGATATTCCTGGGGCTTATTTTATTTTTTGACGCTCTCCTCATCCTCCATAGGCTCTGCGGGGGGCGGGGCGGGGATGATGATTTCCTGCACCTCCTGGGCC
>JAJQFY010000055.1 GCA_021200935.1 Oscillospiraceae bacterium | reverse complement strand
GCGGGGGTTCCCTGCCGGGGATCCGGGGCTGCTCCGGGAAATCCTGGAGCTTTTCCATGGCGGCGGCGGTACCCGCAGGCTCGCCGGTGACGCCGATCTCTGGGCCGCCAGACTGGTGCAGAACCTGCCCGCTCTCCCAGGGGCGGTATTCCATGTCCTCAGACTCTGGATCGATTAAATTTATATCGGCGGGAAGGGGGCCGGAGACCTGGCCATCCTCCGGGAGAGACGCGGATTCCGCTGAAATCGACATTTCCAGCTCCTCCGAGGCGAAAAAGCCCTCTTGGTCGAACAGCTCGTTAATGGACAGGGCCAAATCCCCCGGGTTCTCCTCTGTGGCCTGCGCCTCCTCCTCTGGGGGCTGGGATGCCTCCTCCTCCGGCTGGGTCTCCTCTGTGGGGACAGGCTCCGGCTCCCCGGCGTCCGCCGCCGGGCGGAAGGGTTCTCCGGCTCCGGCTCCGATGCAGGCGCGGACTCCGATTCCGGCGCGGGTTCCGGGGGCTGCTCCTCCGCCAAATCGCTCAATAGCTGCCGGAGGCTGCTGATGGAAAAGGCCCCCTGGCCGGTGAAGCCGATGGCCTGCCCCAGCAGGGACGCGGCCTGGGGGTTGGCCTCCTGGGCGGCCAAAAGAAGGGCCTGCCACAGGGCCTGGGGCCTGTGGTCGGAAAGACCGGCCCAAGCCGCCCCCTCCGTGGCCAGCAGCAGGAACCGCCATTGACCGGCGGTCTCGTCCCAAAAGACCCTGTCCTCCGCGAAGACCCGCAGGCTCTCCCCAATGAGAAGGGGATTATTTTGTATCTCCCCGCACAGCAGGCCCAGCCGCAGGAGAAGGGTATCCCAAGGCCAGGCGGCTGCGGCGTCCCGAAAGGCGGTCAGCCCCTGGGTGCTGTAGCGCTGCTCCGCGCCCTGGGCCTCTATGTGGATGTCAACCGGCACCATACCGGCGGCCTGCCGGTCAAAGAGCGCCCTCAGCATGGAGGGTTCATACTGCTCTATGGGAACAACCTGTGTATACTCAGCCTTGTCTTCCGTGATAGCTGCCATTTTTCTCCCGTCTCCTCCCTGGGGCGGCGGCGTCCGAAACGTCATGACTGCCCAAAATCAGACGTTTTGGTACTGCGTTCCCCTATTTTCTTACATTGTTAATATATTACTATTACAACATTTGAATAAATCCGTCAAGAGAGATAACCGACTAAATATACGCTTTTCAGGGATTTGTCATGCCGTCGCGGGCAAATTTTTTAAATGTTTCCCGCCAGCCGCCGCCGGAACAGGGCCGCCGCATAAAATACGGCGGGGCATACAAATACTATGGGGAAGAAGGGCGGCTTTTGCCCTGTAAAAATTTACCATCTCCCGTGAGCGCCTGGGAATACAGGCCCTTTGACGCCGGTGGAAGAAAAGAGAGAATTTAGCGGGGTTTCAGCCGGGGCTTTCTCACATACTGAATAGGCCGAAGGGAAGACAGGGCGGCAGAAAGACGGGAGGAGAAGGAAATATGGGCAGACGATGGCTTTTGCGGCTGCGGACGGTGGCCGCGCTTTGGATTATTTCCACATTTTTGTGGGGGTCGGCCTTTGCCGAGGGAATGCTGATTCCCGTGGGCGAGCCGGTGGGCATACAGATACAAACGGACGGCGTGCTGGTGGCGGGAACCACCGAGCTTCAGGCGGGGGCGGAAACGGCGGCGCCCGCCAGAGAGGCGGGGATTCGGGCCGGGGACGTGATCATTTCCGTAAACGGCCAGCGGGTGGACTCCGCCGCGTCCCTGATGGCCGCCGTGGACGGACTGGGCGGCAGTCCGGCGGAGGTGACGGTGCGGCGGGACGGCGAGACGGCTACCTTCACCGTTACCCCGGCCCCGGCTGACGACGGCGGAGGCCGTCTGGGGCTTTGGCTGCGGGACGGGGTGGCCGGGATCGGCACCATTACCTATATCGACCCGGAGACCGGCAGCTTCGGCGCCCTGGGCCACGGGGTAAACGATGTGGACACGGGGGTGCTGCTCCCTGTTGGGGAGGGCGCCCTTTGCCGGGCCAAAATCCTGGATGTGAAGCCGGGCCTCTCCGGCGCGCCGGGGGAGCTTTCCGGGGCCTTTGACGGGGACGGCGTGATTGGCCGGATCGACTGCAACACGAGCTGCGGCATTTTCGGCGCGGTGACAGGGGACATGAGCGGCCTTCGGCAGGCCATCCCCATCGGAACCCCGGAGGAGATCGTCTCCGGCCCGGCCACCATCCTGGCCTGTGTGTCCGGCCAGACCGTGGAGGAATATGAGGTGGAGATCTCCCGCACCGGCATGGCCGCCGGGAGCGGGCGGGATCTGATGGTCCGCGTGACCGATCCCGACCTTCTGGCCCAGACCGGCGGCATCGTCCAGGGGATGTCCGGCAGCCCCATTTTGCAAAACGGCAGGCTGGTGGGGGCTGTCACCCATGTGCTGGTAAACGACCCCACCCGGGGGTATGGGATATTTATCGAGACCATGCTGGAGGCCCAGCAGCGGGCGGCGTAAAGGAAAAGGGGCCGCGTCAAAACCCATGGGTTTGGCGCGGCTCCTGTTTTTATGGCTATGCTCGCGGTTATGCCAGCAGCTCCTTCAGCCGGAGGCTGGCGGCGTACAGCTCGTTTTTGCTGTAGGTGCAGCCCTCCTCCGCCAGCACCAGGCGGATGGCGTCCTTGCGGTTGCAGCCCTCCCGGACGATTTTGTCCACCAGCAGGGCCTCCGGGGAGACGATATGCTCCTGCTTGGGGATGAGATACTCCTCCGCCAGTTCTACTACCAGGGCAAACTCCCCCTTGTCATAATTGCCCTTATCCAGAAGCTGCTCCCGCACCTGCGCCGGGGTTCCCCGGAAGGTCATCTCGTGGAGCTTGGTCAGGTCGTTGCACAGGCAGATCTGGCAGGGGACGGCCTCTTGGACGAAATACTCCACCGTGTCCATAATGCGCTTGGGGGACTCGTAGAACACCCACGTCCGGCTCAGGCCCCGGCGCATTTGCTCCAGCAGCTTCCGGCGGGGGGCGTTTTCCCTGGGGAAAAACCCATAGAACTGAAAGGTACTCAAATCGAACCCGGAGATGGACAGGGCCGCCACGGCGGCGCAGGCCCCGGGGATGGCCGTCACCCGGATCCCCTCCGCCACGGCGCTTTTGATAAGCTCGTTGCCCGGGTCGGAGATGCAGGGGGTTCCCGCGTCGGTGATGACGGCGACATTTTTCCCCGCCTTCAGCTCCGCGATGAAATACTTTGCCTTCCCATGCTCGTTGAACTTGTGGTTGGACACCAGCTTTCCCCGGATGCCCAGCTTGTTGAGCAGCACCACGCTGCGGCGGGTGTCCTCCGCCGCGATAAGATCCGCCTCCTCCAGGGTCTTAATGCCCCGCTGGGACATATCCCCCGCGTTCCCAATGGGCGTCCCCACAATGGAAAGGACGCCGGGGGCTGCGCTCTCCTGTATGATTTCCATAGCTTCCTGCCTTTGCTCAAAATTTTCGCGCCGTCCCGCCGCTGTCCGTTTTATAGGACAGCCTATGCTCTATAATAAAGGCATACAGAGAAAGGACGGTATGTTTTCATGTCAAAGAGAAAAAATGTTCTGCGTCACGTCGGCTTCTGGTGCGTCCTGCTCCTGGCCGCCACCGCCGAGGGCTGGATGGACGGGCTGTGCCGGGTGCTTTTCAGGGCGTAGTATGGGCGCTGTCATACAGCGCCGCAATGGCCGCCGCGTGGCGGCCCATTTCCGCCGCCGCGGAGTCCGGGGCCAGGATGCGGGCCTGGGTGCCGAAGCCGCACAGCCAGCCGAAAAGCTGCACGTTTACCGCCACGTTCACCGTGACGGAAAACCGGGTCTCATCCAGGGGAACCAGGCTCACCCCGGGGCCGAAGCGGTCTATTACCGCCCCGGCCAGGCCCCGGTCAAAGGCCAGCCGCACCGGCTGCACGTCGCCGGAAAACATCCCGAAGTGGCTGTCGGAATAGGCGGCCATATCGAACCGGCCAAAATCCTCCGCCCCCTGCCGGGGCAGGTCGGTTTTGCGTATGCCGGTCATTTTGTCCACCCGGAAGTGCTTGATTTTCCCGGCCTCGCCGTCGTAGGCCACCATGTAATAATTTTCATTGTCCCACAGCAAGGCCCAGGGGCTGACCCGGTACCGCTGCCCGTTCCGCCGCAGCACCCGCTTTTTCTCCACATTCCACTCGAAATACTGAAAGACGATGGCCCTGTCCTGGTCGATGGCGTCGTGGATCTCGTCCACGTTGTAATAAATGGGCTCGTTCATGGCCTTAATGCGGCCCCGGACATATACCTCCCGGTGGAGGGCCTGGGCCTCATGCTCGCTGGCGAGGCTCTCCAGCTTGCCGATCAGCTCCAGGGACTTCTTCTCCGTAATGAAGCGGGAGGACTGGACGCTGTCCACCAGCAGCTTCAGCTCCGGGAGCTGAAAATCCCGCTGGCCGATGAAATACCCGGTGACGGGGCCGAGCCGCACGGTCTGGACATCCAGCCCAAACAGGCGCAGGGCCTCCAGGTCGTCGTAAACGCTCTTCCGCTCGGCGGCTATGTCCTGCCGGGCCAGGCAGGCGATCATATCGCTCATGGTGACGGGATGCTCCTCGTCCGAGTTGCGGAGCAGGTATTGGCACAGATACAGCAGCTTCAGCTTTTGACTGCCTCGTTTTGACATGGCCTGTCTCCTTAATACTGTTGGATATCCGCTGTTTCCGTCAGGCTCCCAATGTCCCGGCCCAGGAAGGATGCCGCCACGGAGACGAAATCCTCCCGCCGGGCGCTGCAATAGTAAGCCTGTCCGCCGGGGGCGGCTTTATCCGCCAGGGCGTCCCGCTCCCTCAGGGCCGCCAACAGCGCCCCGATAGACGCGCCGCCGGAGTCTATGAGCCGGACGTCCGGCCCCATGAGCTGGCCCACCGCCCCGGCGATCAGGGGGTAGTGGGTGCAGCCCAGTATGACCGTGTCCACGCCCGCCGCCTGTAAGGGCCGGAGGTATTCCGCCGCCGCCTCCATCAGGGCCGGGTCTCCGGCCTGGGTGTGGCCGGACTCAATGAGCGGCACCAGCCTGGGACAGCCCTGGGCCGTCACCTGGGCGGAGGGGAGAAGCTGGGCGACGGCCCTTTCATACACCCCGCTGCGAACCGTGGCGTTGGTGGCAATGAGGCCAATGCGCCCGGTTTTGGTGGCGGCTGCCGCGGCCCGGGCCGCCGGTTCCACCACCCCGATGACGGGGATCTCTCCGCTGTCCGCCTGAATCTCCGGCAGGGCGTTGGCCGTGATGGTGTTGCAGGCGATGAGCAATGCCTTCACGTCCATGGTGCGGAGAAACCGGGCGTCCTGGCGGGAGAGGGCCTTGATGTCCTCCGCCGTTCTGTCGCCGTAGGGGACGCGGGCCGTGTCCCCAAAATACACAAACCGCTCGTTCGCCGCCGTCTCCAGCAGCACCCGCACGGCGGAGAGACCCCCCACGCCGGAGTCGAAAATTCCAATAGGCCGGTTATCCATGCTTGCAGACCTCCTTATTCCGCGCCCCGGCCCATGGCCGGGCGTTCCTTGGCCCGGCGCTTGCCGGTGAGCTGCTCCACCCTCAGGCGCATAATGACGGTGTGGGGAACCGCCGCCGGGTTAAAGGGAAAGTCCTCCCGGCGGTAGTGGGCCATCAGGAGGCGGAGGGCGTCCATTTTCTCCTCCTCCGGGAGGATATCCACCCGGCCCCGGCCTATGACGCTCTCGTATTCCATGGTGCAGTTGCCCTGCTCCTCGTCCAGCACCAGGCGGTGGCCCCTGTCCATCTCGAAGCTGACCCGGCTGTCCCTGGCCAGCAGCTCATATTTCCGGCCTGTTTCCGCCCCGTGGAAATAGAGGGTTATTTGTCCGTCCTCCACGCGCATCCCAAAGTTCAGGGGGAGGATATAGGGGTACCCCTCCGCATCGTTCAGGGCCAGACGGCACACGTCGCACCGCTCCATCACCTGTATGATCTCGTTTATGTCCCGGATCTCTCTGTCAGTCCGTCTCATCTCAATCGCTCCTTTATCCGTGATTTACCGCCCGCAGCGGCGGGTCAGCGTCTTGATTTTCCGGGCCAGGGCGTCGTTCGCCGCGCCGGGCAGCATCCGCCAGCGCCACCAGCCCTCCCCCAGGCCGGGGGTGTTCATCCTTGCATCCGCCCCCAGGCCCAGCCAGTCCTGCATGGGGCAGAGGAACCGATCTGCCCGGGAGACCATACCGGCGCGGAGGATCCCATCGGGCAGGCTGTCCGTTTCCTTCAGCTTTAAATAGTGCCGGGCGAAGGACTGCTCCTCCGGGGTCATCTCCTCCGTCCACTGGGCCAGGGTCATGTTGTCGTGGGTGCCGGTGTAGCAGACGGCGTTTTCCTCGTATTTTCCCGGCAGGTAGGGGCTGCTCCCATCGGGGGAAAAGGCGAAGTTCAAAACCTTCATCCCCGGCCAGCCGGTGTATTTTTGCAGCGCCCGCACCGCTGGGGTGAGAAAGCCCAGATCCTCCGCGATAAAATCCATAGGGCCGCAGCCTTTTTTAACGGCGTCCGCGAAGGCCCGCCACGGGCCGGGCCGCCACTGCCCCCCGGCGGCGGACTGTGCCTCCGGCGGGACGGCCCAATAGCTCTCCAGCCCCCGGAAATGGTCGATGCGAACGGTGTCGAACATCGTCCCCGCCCAGCGCATACGGCTGACCCACCAGGCGAAGCCGTCCGCCTCCATCCGCTCCCAGTCATAGATGGGGTTGCCCCAAAGCTGCCCCTCCGGGGAAAAATAGTCCGGCGGCACCCCGGCCACCCAGGCGGGCCGCCGGTTCGCGTCGAGCTGGAACAGATGGGGATTGGCCCACACGTCCGCCGCGTCTAAAGGCGGGTACAGGGGTACGTCCCCAATGATTTGAATGCCCAGGCGGTGGGCGTAGGCGCGCAGGGCATCCCATTGGGTGAAAAACTGGAACTGAAGGAAGCGGTGAAAATCCATCTGTTCCGAAAGCCGGGCGCTGTACCGGGCCAGGGCCTCCGGCGTTCGCAGGCGGATATCCTCCGGCCACTGGCTCCAGGGCAGGCTGGAAAAGGTCTCCTTCAGCGCCTGGAACAGGGCGTAGTCCTCCAGCCAGAACCGGGCGCGGGCCAGAAACGCCTGGTAGTCCGCCGCCGGGGTGAAGCGGGCGAAGGCTTTCCGCAGCAGAGGCAGGCGGTTTTCATACATAGCCCCGTAGTCCACCGCCTCCGGGTCGTCTCCCCAGAAGGGGGCGGCGATCTCCTCCGCCGTCAAAAGCCCCTGGGCGGCCAGTATGTCCAGGTCTATCAAATAGGGATTGCCCCCAAAGGCGGAGGCGGACTGATAGGGGCTGCCCCCGTACCCCGTGGGGCCAAGAGGCAGCACCTGCCAGCATTTCTGCCCCCGGCATGGAGGAAGTCCGCGAAATCATAGGCCGCCCGGCCCATGGTGCCTATGCCATAGGGGGAGGGCAGGCTTGTGATGTGCAGCAATATCCCGCTTTGTCTCATGTGAAAGCTCCTTTTTTCTCTCTGCCTCTTGACGGCACGGCCTCCGGCGCTTTACAATGGGGAAAAACGGGGAGGATTTTTATGAAAAAAACACTTGGCATTATCGGCGGCATGGGGCCAGCGGCCACCTGCGACCTGATGGAGAAGATCATCGCCCTGACCAGGGCCTCCTGCGACCAGGAGCATCTGCACATCATCACCGACTGCAATACCAACATCCCGGACCGCACGGCGGCTATACTGCGGGGCGGGCCTGACCCTGTGCCGGAGCTGCGAAAAAGCGCGGCCCGGCTGGAGACCGCCGGGGCGGAGGTTCTCTGTATGCCCCGCAACACCGCTCACCATTTCTATGACCAGACAGCCGCCGCCGTGGGCATCCCCCTTCTCCATATGCCCCGGGAGACGGCCCGGATTCTGCGCCAGGCGGGGGTCGAAACCGCCGGGGTTCTGGCCACGGACGGCACGGTGGAAAGCGGCGTGTATGAAAAGGCCCTGGCCCGGGAGGGGATCGGGGCGGTCTACCCCGGCAGGGAAGACCAGGCCCAGATCATGCGGCTCATATACCAGGGGGTGAAGGCCAGAGCCATCCCCCTGACGGAAATCCCTGTGGGGGAGATTCTGACCCGCCTGCGGGGCCGGGGGGCGGAGGTGTTCCTGCTGGCCTGCACGGAGCTGCCTATCGCCTTCGCAGAACTGGGACTGACGGAGGGGTGCCTTGACCCCACCCGGGTGCTGGCCTTCGCCGCCGTGAAAGCCTGCGGCGGGGAGACCACGGCGGATTCCCCCTGGTAAGGTCTTTCCTGCCTATTATACCCCGCCCCCGCCCCGGACGCAACGGCCCAGGGCCATCAATTTGCCGCCTGAGCGGGAAAATTTGCCATGTCATGTCCGCGCATGATTCCCTGTTATGGGGGCATACTGCCATCAGGGGGGAAGGGTATGAAAGTGCGGATAAAGATAATCCTGTGCCTGCTGCTGGCGGTGTTCGCCGCGGCAAGCCTGGGGGCGGTGCTGGCCGGGCTGGGCCTCTGGCCGGAGGAGGACGTGTCCGCCTCGGCGGAGCAGGGGTACCTGCTGCGGGAGTGGGAGGGCTGCGTGGGGGTGTTCTGCCCGCCGGACGCGGCCTCGCCGGTGATGGTAACGGACATCCAGGTGCGGGGTCTTCCCATCAGCGACAGGCTGTCCCTGGCCGGAGGCGTGGGGGCGGAGGACTACGGCGGCGTGATTCAGCTCCTGGAAGATTTTGGTTCGTGATAAATTTGATGAAAAAACAATCGTCTTGCCTCTTGCAATATTTCGCCGCGGGCGTTACAATATAAGCAATCAGATCGTGCAGGACACAGGAGGCGGCATATGGAAGACGAGTTTGGCCCCAACTATATCACCGTCGAGGACGACGAGGGAAACGAGTTTGAGCTGGAGCATCTGGATACCATGGAGTTTGAGGGAGAGGAATACATGGTGTTCCTGCCCGCCGATACAGATGTGGACGACCCGGACTACGGCTACATCATCCTTCAGGTGGTGGAGCAAGACGGGGAGGAGCAGTTTGTCTCCGTGGACGACGAGGAAAAGCTCCAGCGGGTGTATGAGTATTATATGGAGCTGATTTTCTCCGACGAGGAAGAGCCGGAGAGCTGAGTGAATCAATAAAATCCTGCCCTGTTCGAGGTTTCAAAGGCTCGGTTGGACCCACAATTATCAAACGGGATGCCATATACGGGTGCGGAGCGCAGGCCTCCTGGCTTTGGCCGGACGTTGGAAGCACAGAAACATCCATGAGGCGACCCACCTGCAATTTGTGCAGGTTGTATATCGGGCCTCCACGGCAGGGCGGGTGTTTATTTAAAATTTAAATTCAGCGCGGGAAGGGCCTGGCCTTTCCCGCGCTGAGGCTTATACCCCCTGCTCCAGCGTGGCCTGGGCAATAGACTGAAAGGCGGCGCTGTAGGCGGCGGCGGTCAGATCCTGCGGGGGCGCGGGGCGGGCCGTCTCCCACAGGCGGGCCAGGACGGCCCGTATCCCGGCCCGGAGACGCCTGCCCGGCTCCGGGGGGTCGCTGTGGAGCAGGGCCGCGCCGCAGGCGGCGGCCACGCTGGGGACGTACAGCGCCCCCGCCTCCCGGAGGAGACGGACGGCCTCCGGGGTGCAGGCGCTCTCCTGCCCCTGGAAAACGGCGGCCCCATGGGCGAGAACGGCCCTGGCCCCCGGTTCGTCCAAAGGGCAGGCCGGGTCGCAGGGGAGGTATATGTCCCCGCCCGCGTCCCACACCGCCATGCCGGGGCGGAAGGAGATGCCCGCCGTCCCGCTGGCGTAGGAGGCCAGAGGCCGGGCCGGGCTTTTCGCCATATCCCGCAGCAGGGCCAGGGGAAGCCCCGCCGGGGCCTGTAGGCAGCCGCTGACGCCGCCGATGGCCGTCACCATGGCCCCAAGCTGCAGGGCCTTTTCCCCCGCCCAGGCCGCGGGGCCGGTATGCCCGCCGATGGCGACGGCCTGGCCCTCCAGCCGACCGGCGGTTTTCCGCAGGACGTCCTGGGCGAAATAGCACAGCCCGTACCCCCTGGCCCGATCCTGCTCCCCCTGGTCGGGGAACACACGGCGCAGACGGGGGAGGGGCTGGGCCAGCCGGTCAAGCTGGCCCCGGAGATACCCCTGCTCCCGGCGGGGAATACGCCCCTCCAGCGCCCCGCAGGCGGTCAAAAAGGGGGCCAGGGCCGTGATGAACCGCTGGCAGAAGGCCATGCTCTCCCTCTGGCTCAGGGCCGCCGGGTCGATGGCGGCCCCGGCGGCGGCGCCGCCCATAGGGAGACCCGCCAGGCTGTTTTCCAGGGAAAGGCTCAAAGCCTGCCATTTCAGCCCGGCGGCGTCCAGCGCCGGGTCAAGGGTCAGGGCGCAGCGGGCGGGGCCAAGGGCCGTGGTGTATTGAATAAAGCAGCAGGGGGCGGTGTGTACCCGCCCGTCGTCCCCCGGATAGGAGACGGAAAAATACACCGCCCGCTCCGGGGCCGCCAGCCGCTCCGGCAGTCCGGCCTCCCGGTACGCCGGAGATCGGTCAAGGCAGGGGGCCAGGCACTGGAAAAAGGCGTCCAGCCGCCGGAGAAAATCCCCCTGCCCCGGCCCGGCGTCCCCCTCCGGCGTCATGGCCTGCCGCGGGGGCGGTGTTGGTATATGTGTCATAGAACCCCTCCCGGTCTGGTACTGTATATGAACGCAAAGAGTATCCTATGCGCTTCGGCCCGCGAATATGGCCGAAACCGGTGCTAATCCAGGGGCAGGGGAACGTTTTCCATCATCAGCCGCCCCAGGCACTCCACCGCCTGCCCGGGGGGAATGGTCACGTCCAGCTCCCGCCGGGCGCGGTTGAGAACCAGAAGGTGGATGTTTCCAAAGCTGTCCTCGCAGTACTGCCGCACCAAAATCTGGCCGTCGGCGCGGAACAGTCCGCACTGCCCCGTTTCCGGCAGCTCCCATTCCACCATCACCACCGCCCCCTGGGGAATATAAGGGGCCATATAGTCCCCGTCCATGCAAAACGCGGCCTGGGCCGGGTTGTCCTTCGGCACAATGAGCTGTTCCATGGGATCGCCTCCTTTTGTACGCTTATGGTTGGCTACCGTTATAGTATAATAGAAATTTTTTGGCCCGGCAATAAAAAAATTTAAAATTTGCTATTGACAAATCGCCCCGGATTTGCTATTATAATCCGGCTGGCAAGATTAGCTGGTATAGCTCAGTTGGTAGAGCAGCTGATTTGTAATCAGCAGGTCGGGGGTTCGAGTCCGTCTACCAGCTCCACTGTCCGGCAACAATGGGCGAGCGAATTGAATAAGGGGGAATTCCCGAGTGGCCAAAGGGGACAGACTGTAAATCTGCTGGCAATGCCTTCGGTGGTTCGAATCCACCTTCCCCCACCAAAAGCCGGTTGCGAAAGCAACCGGCTTTTTCGCACCCAAATCCGCCCAGACGGGCGGCGGGAAAAGGCAGGCGGGGCCGGTTTGGCCCCGCCTGTGCGTATATAGGCGTTTAGTTTTCCTTAACATCCCGCAGGATGAGACCGGGGTTTTTCTCCCCGGCCCAGCGGATGGCCCACTGGCCGCCGAAGACCAGCAGGTCGTTTCCCTTGAAATCCTGCACCCAGCGGGAGTCGGTGGCCAGGTTCAGGCGGGAGAGATCCATGTCCTTGTTCTCTACCCAGCGGACGTACTGGTAGGGCAGGCTCCGGCGGCGCACGTCCACGCCGTACTCGCTTTTCAGCCGGTATTCCAGCACCTCAAGCTGCAATACGCCCACCACGCCCACAATGACCTCCTCCAGGCCCCCGCCGGGGACGTGGAAGATTTGAATGGCCCCCTCCTGGGCGATCTCTGTCATGCCCTTTTCAAACTGCTTCCGCTTCATGGTGTCCACCGCTCCACGGCGGCGAAAATCTCCGGCGCGAAGGTGGGGATGCCCTCATATGTCACCTTGTGGGCCTTGGTGCAGACCGTGTCCCCAATGGCGAACAGGCCCGGGTCGAACACCCCGATGATGTCCCCGGCATAGGCCTCGTCGATGACCTGGCGGGACTCCGCCATCATCTGCTGGGGCTGGGCCAGCCGCAGGGTCTTGCCCCCCTGGACGTGGTAATACTCCCTGTCCCGCTCGAATTTCCCGGAGCAGACCCGCATGAAGGCGATGCGGTCCCGGTGGGCCTTGTTCATGTTGGCCTGGATTTTGAACACGAAGGCGGAGAAATTATCCTCAAAGGGGTCTACCAGACCCTCCGCCGCCTGGCGGGGGAGGGGCGGCATGGTGATTTCCAGAAAGCTCTTCAAAAACGGCTCCACGCCGAAATTTGTCAGGGCCGAGCCGAAAAACACCGGGCTGAGCTGCCCCTGGCGCACCTGCTCCAGGTCGAACTCGTAGCCCGCCCCGTCCAGCAGCTCCACGTCCGCCTCCAGGGTCTGGCGCAGGGAGGGGCCGATCAGCTCGTCCAGGGCCTGGGTGTCCTCCAGGGCGTATTCCGTGGCCTGGATGCGGCTGACGCCCCGGTGGGCCTCCCCAAAGGAGAGGATTTTGCCGCTGGCCCGGTCGTACACCCCCTTGAAATCCCTGCCGCTGCCGATGGGCCAGTTCATGGCGTAGGTGCCGATGCCAAATTCCGTCTCCAACTGCTCCGTCAGCTCATAGGGGCTGCGGGCGTCTCTGTCCAGCTTGTTGATGAAGGTGAAGATGGGGATGTGGCGCATGGCGCAGACCTTGAACAGTTTCCGGGTCTGCGGCTCGATGCCTTTGGCCGCGTCGATGACCATGACGGCGCTGTCCGCCGCCATTAGGGTGCGGTAGGTGTCCTCGGAGAAATCCTGGTGGCCGGGGGTGTCCAGAATATTGATGCAGTAGCCGTCATATTCAAACTGCATGACGGAGGAGGTGATGGAGATGCCCCGCTGCTTTTCCAGCTCCATCCAGTCCGATACGGCGTGGCGGGCGGACGCCTTGCCCTTCACCGCCCCCGCAAGCTGGATCGCGCCTCCGTACAGAAGCAGCTTTTCGGTCAGCGTAGTCTTGCCCGCGTCCGGGTGGGATATAATGGCAAACGTCCGCCGCCGGTTGATTTCCTGTCTCAAATCGGCCATATGATTACCTGCCTACTAAAATGTTTGTATTGTTGTTATAGCGTATGCACACAAATAAATATTGTATCATCCCCCAAAGGAAAAAGCAATGGTTATATCAGCCCCATGCTCCGCAGGAGCCACAGCCAGGCGGTGATGGTGAAGGCGCTGAGAAGGGTGGTGAGCATGACTACGCTGGAGGACAGCACCCCCTCGTGGCCCATGCTTTTGGCCATGACGAAGCCGCTGACCGTGGTGGCGGAGCCAAGCATGACCACGATGGTGGCCAGGGCGTCCTCCCGGAAGCCCAGGGCCACGGCGACGGGGATGAATATGGCCCCGAAGCCCACCAGCTTCAAAAAAGCAGCCACGATGGCGGGCTTGGCCCGGCCAAAGGCCCGCTTCAGGCTGAAGGTCGCCCCCATGGCGATCAGCCCCATAGGCGTGGCGGCGGAACCCAGGCTGGAGACAGTCTTTTCCAGAATGGTGGGCATGGGGAGCCGCAGGGCCGACCAGAGCAGTCCGGCGGCGATGGCGATCAGGATGGGGTTCGTCACAACACCTTTCAGCGTTGATTTCACCGCCCCCTTGTCCAGGCCCGAATGGGAGGGATGGAAGATGGACAGCACCAGCACCGCCATGATGTTATACAGCGGCACGCTGCCGATCATCATCAGGGGGGGCCATGCCGGAGGTGCCGTACATATTTTGGATAAAGGCCACGCCCAAAAGGGCCGCGCTGCTCCGATAGGAGGCCTGGATAAACTCCCCCCGGATGGTCTTGTCCCGCCACAGCAGGGAGACGGCCCAGGCAATGAGAATACAGCCCAGGGTGGCGAAAAAGCAAAAGAGGACGAATTTCGTGTCCCACAGGACGGCAAAGTCCACGGTGGCCAGGTCGCTGAACACCAGCACCGGCAGCAGAGCCTTGAACACGAAGGAATTGAGCTTTCCCGCAGTGTCCTCCGAAAGCCAGCCTATGCGCCGGAACAGCACCCCCAGCAGCATCATTAAAAACACCGGCATGGTGGCGTTTAAGCTAAACAGCAGATTTTCCATAGATTATAAGCCTCCTTCCGGCTCCGTGGCGTGGCCGGATATGCTCTCCGTCCGCCGCTTCCGCAAAAAAGAATCCGGCGGGGCCTGGAGGGGCAGGGTCGTCTGAACGGTCATCTTCGGGTGATTGGCGGCGGGAATAGAGGCCCCCTCCCCGTCATACAGCGCCCCGGCGGTGAAGGAAACAGGGGCCTGCCCCGGCATGAGAAGCTCCAGCTCGTCCCCGGGGAAGAAGCGGTTCCGCTGGCTCAGCCGGGCGCGGCCTGCCTCGTCACATTCCTCCACCAGGGCCACCACGTCGCATTGAGAGAAATAGCAGGCGTCCGCCGTGTACTGCCCCGGCTGGCCGAAGAAGAAGCCGGTGGAATAGGGCCGGTGGCTGACCTTGTAAACCTCCCGGCTCCATATTTCGTCCAGGGGCTGACCCGCCAGGGCCGCGTCCGCCCCGTGGCGGTAGGCGTTGGTGACGGCGGCGGCGTAATAGGCGGATTTTGTCCGGCCCTCGATTTTAATGCTTGTTACCCCCGCCTCCAGCAGGGCGGGAAGGTGGTCTATCATGCACAGATCCTGGGCGTTGTAGAGATAGGTCCCCCCGTCCTCCACCAGCTCCATGGGCGCGCCGGGGCGCTTTTCCTCCGTGAGATAATATTTCCACCGGCAGGGCTGGGCGCAGCGGCCCCGGTTGGCGTCCCGTCCGGTCATGTAGGCGGACAGCAGGCACCGCCCGGAAAAGGACACGCACATGGCCCCGTGGCAGAATACCTCCAGCTCCAGCGACGGGGGCGTATTGTCCCGCAGGGCGCGGATCTGCGCCAGGCTCATCTCCCGCGCCAGCACCACCCGGCTGGCCCCCAGGCCATGGAAGAACCGGGCCGTCTCGCTGTTCATCACCCCGGCCTGGGTGCTGATGTGGATGGCGAGACCCGGCGCGTATTTTTGGCACAGGCGCAAAACCCCCAGATCCGCCGCGATGACCGCGTCCGCCCCCGCCGCCGCGAGCTGCTCCAAAAAGGCGGGCAGGGCCGCGATCTCCTCATCGTCCGGGATGGTGTTGCAGGTCACATAGACCTTTACTCCTCGGCTGTGGCAGCAGTCCACGGCCCAGGCCATCTCCTCCTGGCCGAAGCACCCCGCCCCGGCCCGCATCCCAAAGGACGGCCCCGCCAGATACACCGCGTCCGCCCCATAGGCCACGGCCATCCGCAGCTTCTCCCTGTCCCCCGCCGGGGACAAAACCTCCAGTCCGGGCATTGCTGTCACCTCTCCTTGCGCTGTTCGTTGTCGTTTTCCGCTATTATAGCATACTTGGGCCAGCTTTGCAGAAAAATTGGAAAAAAGGAGCTGTATTAAAACGTCCTGGCCGGAATGCTGGGCGTGATGGCCGGTGGCTGGGATCTATGTCCTGGTTATCCGCAAGAAGAAAGAGAACGAGTTGCCTACAGCATGAGATAGCATAGTTTATACGCAACACAACCTAACGCTTTGCCCCGTACAGAAATGTACGGGGCATTGTTTGTGGGGTTGGTATTCTGGCGGCGTTTTTTCTCCAATTTGTTATCTATCTTAAAAACCTGATGGCAGGATTTTAAGATAGATAACACTTTTATATAATTTTTCTACTGACGAAAAAGGGACGAAGTTTTCCTCGCCCCTTAATGATGTCCAGCCGGTTTGAGCTTCGTTGAGAGGCTTGGCTGATTCGATCAATGATATAATATGCTATTTTCCCAAAAATATTATTATGCAAATTGCAAGAGCAAGTTGAACACTTCCGTGAAAAGTTTTTAATAGAGT
>JAJQFY010000004.1 GCA_021200935.1 Oscillospiraceae bacterium | reverse complement strand
ATCCGGGGCCTGCCAGCCGAGCTGCTCCGCGATCTCCAGGGCCACGGTCTTTTTCCCCTCCATTAAATATGGGTTGATGGCCGCGTTGCGGTTATACCAGCCGTATTTCTCAATGGCGTCCCGGCTGAGGGCGAAGGTCTGCTCATAGTTGCCCTGGACGGATATGACCGTGGCCCCGAAGATGAGAAGCTGCGTAAGCTTTCCCATGGGCGCCCGCTCCGGCACAAAGATATAGGATTTCAGCCCCGCCGCAGCGGCGCTCCCCGCCAGGGAGGACGCAGCGTTTCCTGTGGAGGAGCAGGCCACGGTGTCATACCCCGCCTCCACCGCCTTCGCAACAGCCAGGGCGGAGGCTCTGTCCTTCAGGCTGGCCGTGGGGTTCTGGCCGTCGTCCTTTACCCATAAGCGGGTCAGCCCCAGCGCCTCCCCCAGCCGGGGAACAGAATACAGGGGCGTCCACCCCACCGCCAGGGGCGGCAGCGCCGTGTCCGCCTCCACCGGCAGGAAGGGCCGGTAGCGCCACATGGTATAATCCCCGCTTTGGGAGATGGCCTCCCGGCTGGTGGCGGAGCGGATGTAATCGTAGTCATACACCACGTCCAATATGCCTCCGCAATGGGGGCAGGTGGTGGCATCCGCAGCCGCTTTCTGTTCTTTTCCGCATAAAACACAGCGTAAGCTCTTTACCTGTCGCATGGTCAGATCCCCTTTCCGTATCTGAGCGGCCCAAATGGGCGGTTTGTTTCGTATGTTTTTTATAACTTTATTATAAACCAGAGCGGACAGAATTGCTATATTTTACAAAAAAATATATTTTCCCCGGAATTGAAAAGTTTTGTTTGAAAAAAGCGCCAGAAAAGTATATTATTAATAAGTCTGAATACTTACTGATAGGAGTGGTTCAAAAATGGTTGAAAACCTATTCTGGATCGGCTTCGTGGGTGCGGCAATCGCGCTCATCTTCGCCGCCCTGCAGAGAAGAAAGGTAATGAAGTTCTCTGAAGGCAACGAGAAGATGGCCAAGCTCGCTTCCGCCATCCGCGAGGGCGCCAACGCTTACCTGAAGGCGCAGTACACCACTGTGGCCAAGGTATTCGCCGTCGTGTTCGTCATCCTGCTCATCATCGCCTTTGCCTCCAAGGGGCAGATGCTCTCCCGTGTAACGCCCTTCGCGTTCCTGACCGGCGGCATCTGGTCCATGCTGGCGGGCCTGATCGGCATGAAGATCGCCACCAACGCCAACGCACGCACCGCCAACGCGGCCCAGGAGGGGCTGAACAAGGGCCTGAACGTGGCCTTCTCCTCCGGCACCGTCATGGGCTTCACCGTGGTGGGCCTGGGCCTGCTGGACATCACCCTCTGGTTCTTCGGCCTGAAGTACCTGGGCCACATGGACGCCACCACCATGGCCAACATCATGGTTATGAACGGCATGGGCGCTTCCTTTATGGCTCTGTTCGCCCGTGTGGGCGGCGGCATCTACACCAAGGCCGCCGACGTGGGCGCTGACCTGGTGGGCAAGGTAGAGGCCGGTATCCCTGAGGACGACCCCCGCAACCCCGCCACCATCGCCGACAACGTGGGCGACAACGTGGGCGACGTAGCCGGTATGGGCGCTGACCTGTACGAGAGCTATGTTGGCTCCATCCTGGCCACCTTCGCCCTGGGCGCTGTGGCCGGTTATAGCTGGGCCGGTATGCTCCTGCCCATTGCTCTGGCCGTCTGCGGCATCATCTGCTCCCTGATCGGCAGCTTCCTGGTAAAGACCAAGGAAGACGCCACCCAGCTCAGCCTTTTGAAGAGCCTGCGTACCGGCACCTACAGCGCCGCTATCCTGAGCGCTGTTCTGGCCGCGCCTCTGTGCTACTTCATCCTCGGCCCGGAAAATCACTGCTGGGGCATTTACATCGCTATTCTGTGCGGTCTGGCTGGCGGCACCGCCATCGGCTACTTCACCGAGTACTTCACCTCCGATAACTACAAGCCCACCCAGAACCTGGCTGCGGCTTCCGAGACCGGCTCCGCCACCATCATCATCGGCGGCATCTCCCTGGGCCTCAAGTCCACCATGGCCTCCATCCTGATTGTGGGCGCGGCAGTGCTTATCAGCTACTTCGCCGCTGGCGGCTCCTCCACCATCGTGGACGGGAACGGCCTGTTCACCGCCGCCTTTAACCAGGGCCTGTACGGCATCGGTATTGCCGGTGTTGGTATGCTGTCCACCCTGGGCATCACCCTGGCGACCGACGCTTACGGCCCCGTGGCCGACAACGCCGGTGGTATCGCCGAGATGGCCGGTCTGCCGGAGGAGGTTCGTGACCGCACCGACGCCCTGGACTCCCTTGGCAACACCACTGCCGCTACCGGCAAGGGCTTCGCCATCGGCTCCGCCTCTCTGACCGCTCTGGCCCTGCTGGTTTCCTATGTGAACATCGTGCAGGAAAAGACCGACGTAGTCCTGAACTTCACCCTGACCAGCCCGACCGTTCTGGTGGGCCTGTTCATCGGCGCTATGCTGGTGTTCGTGTTCTCCGCCTTCACCATGAGCGCGGTACAGACCGCGGCCCAGTCCATCGTGCAGGAGGTTCGCCGTCAGTTCCGGGAGATCGCCGGTATCATGGAATACAAGGCCGACCCCGACTACTCCACCTGCGTCTCCCTTTGCACCAAGGGCGCGCTGCATGAGATGGTCATCCCCGCGCTGCTGGCTATCATCGTCCCCATCGTCACCGGCCTGATTCTTGGGCCCACCGGCGTTGTGGGTCTGCTGGGCGGCGTGTCCGTCACCGGCTTCGCCATGGCGGTGTTCATGTCCAACGCCGGCGGCGCCTGGGACAACGCCAAGAAGTACATCGAGCGGGGCAATCACGGCGGCAAGGGTTCCGAGCAGCACAAGGCCGCTGTGGTGGGCGACACCGTGGGCGACCCCTTCAAGGATACCTCCGGCCCCAGCCTGAACATCCTGATTAAGCTCTGCTCCACCGTGTCCATCGTGTTCTCCGGCCTGATCGTTGCCTTCAACGTTATCGGCCTGTTCTAATCACACCGCTGCCTCACCTGGGAAACCAGGTGAGGCGGTTTTAAACTCACCGGAAAATACAATTTGATGCCAAAATGCCAGCCGTCCTCGATGGCTGCATTTTTTACAAAACAAGTGAAAAGGGTGGAAATAACAATGAATACAAAGCTCCTGCGCAACGGGGCGGCATTTCTGGCCGCCGTATTGCTGCTGCTGGCACTGTTCACCGCTTTGATCCCCCAGCAGGCCGCCGCAGCCCCCTCTCAGGCCGAGCTGTGGCAGACCATAGAAGACCAGTCAGAGACCTTCGACGGCGGCGACGGCACCGAGGCGTCCCCCTATGAAATCGCCACAGCAGACCAGCTTCGCCGCCTGGCCGACATCATAAACGCCCACAGCACCGCCCATTCCGCCACCGCCTATATCAACGCCTGCTATATCCTGACCGCCGACATCGACCTGGGCGGGGAGAAAAATCCCTGGACGCCCATAGGCGACGGCTATCTGGACAGCGTCTATTCCTTTAACGGCTATTTCGACGGGAACGGCCATGTTATCAGCGGCCTGTATATCAGCGTCGGGGAAGACGACGACACGGAGCTGACCCGCTTCGGTCTGTTCGGGCAATGCTCTGGCACCATCTGCAATCTGACCCTGGCAGATTCCACCATAAACGTGGAAATCGCGGGCCGGGTGGGGGCCATTGCCGGTGAGCTTTCCGGCGGCACCATCGAAAACTGCACCGTGGCAGACGACGTCACCGTCAGCGCCCTGTTCTACGCGGGGGGCGTCACGGGCTACAGCGCCCTCTCCTCCTCCCTGATTCAGGACTGCTCCAGCGCTGCCGCCGTTACCGCCGTCTCCGAAGCGGGCAACGGCAACGCCGGGGGCATCGTGGGCATCACCGTCGGCACGGTGTCCTCCTGTGTGAACCAGGGCGCTGTCACCAGCGGCAGCTACGCCGGTGGCATTGCCGGTCAGACCATGGGAAGCGTCCTGGAGGACTGCGAAAACCAGGGGGACATCACCGGCCAGGAGGCCGGGGGCATCACGGGCCTTGTAAACGCCCAGCAGACAAACGGCACAGAGACAGAGACCCTCATCGACGGCTGCGTCAGCAGCGGCAGCGTTTCCGGCGCTGACACGGCGGGCGGCATTGCGGCCCACCTCTCCCTCTCCTCCGGCCTTATCACCATCAGCGGCTGCGAAAACACCGGCGCCGTTTCCGGCGGCAGCACTGCCGCGGCGGGGATCGCCGCCGCCTTCACCGGGGGCAGCGGAGTCTGCAATCTGACCATAGAGAGCTGTGAAAACACCGGGGACGTAACCGTTTCCGACCAGGAAGGCAGCGGCGTGGCCGCCGGGATCCTGGCCTCCGCGACCCTGCGGGGCGGCGGGGCGCTTACCCTGGCAGACTGCGCCAATACCGGCAGCGTCACCGGCGGCACGCTCTATACCGGCGGCATTTTCGGGGAATACACCCCCACCGCCCTCAGCGATGAAGACAGCGGCGTTGACATTATCTTTTCTCAGTGCGTCAACGGCGGCGACGTGACCGGGGGCGGCAGCTATGGCATCAGCGGCATCGCCGGGTGCATAGACTCCACCGGCGTTGTCACCGAGCAGGACTACCCCGCCGTAACGCTGACCTTTGACGGCTGCGAAAATACCGGGTATATCTATGCCACCGGCACAGCCCCGGTCATCGGCGGCATACTCGGTTATCTGAACCCCAGCTACTGCACCGCAGCCCTGACAGACTGCGTAAACTCCGGCAGCCTGGATCTGACGGAGGTCGAAATCGAGGAGGATGACCAGTGGTTCGGCACCACGGTAGCCGTCGGCGGCCTGGTGGGCTTTATTGGGAACAAGACCTCCCGCATTGACCTGACCGACGACTGCGGCGTCACCGGCACCGACCCGGTCGTCACCTTCCAGGGCTGCGCCAACGAGGGCGCGATAACCTCCTATGACGACGGCAGAGACCATTTAACCGGCGACCTGTACGGCGCCAGCGTCGTCCCGGTGGACGTGCTGGACTGACGCGGAACCTTTTCCCTCCCGATTTCAGAGAGCCAGAACCTGTATTCACGGGCGCCCAGCGCTGTCCTATGAATACAGGTTCTTGAGGTTGCAATGTATCTTATCCAATGAATTTAATTTTTTAGAAAGGATCGGCTCCGGCCAATTTATTTTCCATCACAATGAAGCAAAAAACCATGATAAACGATTTGACGCAGGGGCCGCTGACAAAGCAGATTCTCCTGTACGCCGCTCCGCTGGCCCTGGCAAATCTTCTGCAAACCCTGTATAACCTGGTAGACCTGGCCGTGGTAGGCCGGGTAGTGGGCAGCGAGGGACTGAGCGCCGTCTCGATTTCCGGGCAAATCACCTTCCTGCTGTACGCCCTGGGCATCGGCCTGGGCAGCGGCTGTCAGATTTTCATATCCCAGCAGGTCGGCTCCGGGGACACGGAAGGCGTGCGCCGCACCATCGGCACCTCCCTGTCCTTCACCGTTATTTTGGCCGTGGCCGTCACTGCCCTGGGGCTGATATTCAAAAACCCCGTCCTGCGGCTTTTGAACACCCCCAGCGAGGCGTGGACGGACGCCACGGAGTATATGTTCTGGTGCTGCCTGGGCATCCCCTTCACCTACGGCTACGGCACTCTTTGCTCCGCGCTGCGGGGCATGGGCGATTCCACCCGGCCCATGTACATCATCGCGGCGGCTGCCATCACCAATATGATACTGGATTTGATTCTGGTCTGGGGCCTGGGTATGCGGGCCAAGGGCGCGGCTATCGCCACCTCTCTGGCCCAGCTCGTCAGCTTCCTGTTTGCGCTGATATATCTGTATAAGCACCGGGAGACCTTCGGCTTCGACTTCAAGCGGGAGAGCTTCCGCATCCACAGGCGCACTTTGCGGGTGGTCATCAGCCTGGCCGCGCCGCTGGCCTTTCAGCAAATCGCCATTAACATCTCCATGATGTTTGTGAACTCCTGGGTCAATGTCTACGGCGTGGTGGCCTCGGCTGTGGGCGGCGTGGGGAGCAAGCTCAACTCCGTTTGCAGCATCGTCACAAACTCCATGCAGACAGCGGAGGCTACCATCACCGGCCAGAATATCGCCGCCCGCAATACGGACCGGGTGAAGAAATCCCTGTTCACGTCCACCGGCATCTGTATGATTTACTGGGTGGTGCTTTCCGCGCTTTTTCTGCTGTTTCCAAGAGCCGTGTTCGGCATCTTCTCCTCGGACGAGGCGGTGCTGGCCATGGCGGGCGATTATACGTTCATCATGATATGGATGTTCCTGACCTTCGCCCTGATGGCCCCGGTGCTGGGGCTGATAAGCGGCGTCGGCAACGTGCGGCTGAATTTCATTATCGCCCTGATAGACGGCGTCGCGGCCCGCATCGGCCTGAGCCTTCTGCTGGCAGGCCCTGTGGGACTTGGACTGTACGGCTACTGGTGGGGCAACGCCCTGGCGGGTTTTGTGTCCGTCATATTCGGCTGGATATACTTTGCCACAGGCCGCTGGAAAAGCCGCCAGCTCTTAACCGCCAATGTATAAACACACCCGCCCACAATAAAAATCCACCGGCACGAAGCGGAAAACGCTTCGTGCCGGTGGTGTCTTTTTATTGTTCGCGATACCGCTGCATCATTGGCTTGAACAGCTCCGCTGTGGAGGGCGGGGTGCAGGTGATGGCGTTGGCCCCGGCGTCGATGGTCTTTTTAATCAGCTCGCCGGTGTTGCCGCCGCTGGCAATGATGGGAACGTCTGGAAAATCCTCCCGAATTTTCCGCACGATATTGGCGGTGTTAGGGCCGCCCGCCACGTTTAAAATGGACGCGCCGGAGGCCAGGCGCTGGGCAATATCCGTCTCCTCGTTTACCACGGTGATGATGACCGGGATGTCCACCGCCTTGGCTACAGCCAGCAGATTCAGGTTCGCGATCGGCGCGTTCAGCACCACGCCCATGGCCCCCTGACACTCTACGTCTCTCGCCAGGCCCACGGTACGCATCCCCTTGGTGGTGCCGCCGCCCACGCCGCAGAACACCGGGATGTAGGAATAGCGCACCAGCGCCTCGCTGATGGCCTGCTGGGGCGTGAAGGGATAGACGGCAAACACCGCGTCCGCGTCGCAGTTGCGGATGATCGCCACATCCGTGGTGAACACCAGGCTCTTGATACGGCGGCCATTGACCACAACGCCGCTGGCCTCGTAGCACTCCTTCGGCATTTTCAGAATATGCCGGAGAGGGCTTTGAATGGTAGGGGTAATTCTGTCGTTGTCCACTTGCAGCTTCCTTTCCGAATTTTTTTGACGACAGTATACCCGGAAAGTATGAACCCAAAATGAACTCGTCAGCGAAATTGCAGCGTCTTTCCCCTATATGCTGTGGTTATTTCCTCCGGCTGTAGGGCGTCCCCTCCAGGGGGAGGCTGGCGCGGAAAAGGCCGTCCCGGTTCCAGCAGGCCAGGGCCGCCGCCGGAGCCGCCGGGATGGCGGCGATCTCCCCCACCCCCTTGGCCCCGCAGGCCAGGTCGGAGGGGTTTTTCTCTACGATGATGGTGGTAATCTCTGGGATCTGGTCAGCCCGGAGCAGACCCAGGGTCCCAAGCTTCTCCTGGGGCTTGCCGTCTATCAGGGTGAAGCGCTCCGTCAAAGCCCAGCCCAGGCACATAACCACGCCCCCCTCTATCTGTCCCTCCAGGGCGGTGGGATTCACGGCCCGGCCCACATCATGGGCGGCCACCACCTGGGATATTTTCCCATCCTCCCCCAGTATCACCACCTCGGCGGCGTAGCTGTAGGCGATATGGGAGACGGGGTTTGCCTTATCCGACCCGATGGGGTCGGTCTCGCCCAGATACTCCCCCAGAAACTCCCGCCCCTCCAGCTCCGCAAGAGAGGCGCTTTCCAGCGCGTCCCGCAATGCCGTTGCCGCCCGGCGGCAGGCCTCCCCGGTGAACAGGGTCTGGCGGGAGGCGGTGGTGTTCCCGGCGTCCGGGGAATCAGCGGTGTCCGGCGGGCAATACCGCAGCACGGCCCGGTTCAGCCCCGCCGTCTCCCCGGCGATTTGGGTCAGGACGGTACCCATCCCCTGCCCGATGCAGGCGGCGCTGGAATGAATCTCCACCAGGCCGTTTCGTATGACCAGCCGCACCCGGCCAATATCCGGGATGCCCACGCCCACGCCGCTGTTTTTCATGGCGCAGGCCACCCCCGCCTGGGGGTATTTGTCAAGATAGGGCTTCACCGCCTCCAGGCAGTCGGTCAGGGCGGTGTCCGGCCCCGCTGTCTGGCCGTTCGGCAGCGTGTCCCCAGGGCGGACGGCGTTTTTATACCGTATCTCCCAGGGACTGATGCCCACCAGCTTTGCAAGCTGATTGAGATTCATCTCCGCGGCGAAGCAGGACTGTGTCACGCCGAAGCCCCGGAACGCCCCGCAGGGCGGGTTGTTGGAATAATAGGCCCGGCCCAGGATGTCCACGTCCTGATAGTTATACGGCCCGGCGGCATGGGTGCAGGCCCGCTGCAAAACCGGCCCGCCCAGGGAGGCATAGGCCCCGGAATCCGTCAGCAGGACGGCCTTCATGGCGGTAAGCCTGCCCGTCTCGTCGCAGGCGGTGGTGAAGTCCATCTCCATGCCGTGACGCTTGGGGTGAATAAGAATGGACTCATCCCGCGTAAGCGTCACCTTCACCGGGCGCTTTGTGTGCCAGGCCAGCAGCGCCGCGTGGTGCTGGACGGACATATCCTCCTTGCCGCCGAAGCCGCCGCCCACCATTTTCGCCGTGATACGCACCCGCTCCGGGGTCAGGCCCAGCATTTGGGCTACCTCCTTCCGGGTCTGGTAAATGCCCTGATCCCCGCAAAACACCTGCACCCCGTCCTCCCAGGGCTGGGCCACGGCGCTTTCCGGCTCCAGGAAGGCGTGTTCCGTCTCCGGGGTGGAATAGTGGGTGGTGACAACGTATTTTGACGCGGCAATGACCTCGTCCGCGTGGCCCCGGACAACGTGGGTCTCCGCGAAGCAGTTGGTCTCCTCCCCCATCTCCTGATGGACGATAATATCACCCTTTTGGGCGGTCTCCAAATCCAGCACGGCGGGGAGGGGTTCATATTCCACCTCCACCAGCGCCTTGGCCTGGGCCAGAAGCTCCGGCGTCTCGGCGCACACCAGGGCCACCGCATCCCCCCGGAAGTGGGTGATCTCCCCCACGGGAATCATCACGTCGTAATCCTGCTTCAAATGGCCTATCTTATTCGTCCCCGGCACATCCTCCGCCGTCAGGACGCACAGAACCCCCTCCAGGGCCAATGCCTTCTCTTTGTGAACGGCAAGCACCCGCGCCCTGGGATACTCGCTGCGGACAGCGGAGCCATAGGCCATGCCGTCCAGGTACACGTCCCCGGCGTATTCCGCCTGCCCGATGGCCTTTTCCGGGGCGTCCACCCGCAGCATCCGCTCCCCCAGCAGGGCGGCGGCCTCATCCTGCGGCACAGGCTCACCGGAGGCCAGCAGCCTTCCGGCAAGCAATATGGCGTCCACAATCTTTACATAGCCGGTGCAGCGGCACAGGTTCCCCCGGACGGCCTTCGCCGCCTCCTGCCGGGTGGGGGCCTTATTCTCATCCAGCAGCGCCTTGGCCGCCATCACCATCCCCGGCGTGCAGTAGCCGCACTGGACGGCCCCGCAGTGGGAAAACGCGTAGGCGAAAACCTCCCGCTCATAAGGGGAAAGCCCCTCGCAGGTGGTTATGCTTTTGCCGCTGGCCTTGGCGGTAGTCAGCACACAGGCCCGCACCGGGCGGCCATCGGCCAGAATGGTGCAGGCGCCGCATACTCCCTGGCTGCACCCGTCCTTGACGGAGGTGAGATGAAGCTCGTCCCGCAGGTAGGGCAGCAGCTTCATGTCCCGCTCCGTCTCGACAGGAACGCCGTTGACCGTAAAAGCGTACATGGCCCCCAGGCCCTTATTTCACAACAATGCCGATGGCCTCGATCTCCAGGGGCATATTCTTCGGCAGCTTCGCCGCCTGAACACAGGAGCGGGCGGGCTGCACCGCGCCGTTGAAGTACCGGGCGTAGACCTCGTTCACCTTGGCGAAGTCCTCCATATCCCGCAGGAACACGGTGGTTTTTACAACGTGCTGCAAATCGCTGCCTCCGGCCTCCAGCACAGCCTTCACGTTCAAAATGCTCTGCTCCGCCTGGGCCTCAATGCCCTCCGGCAGATTGCCGTTCGCGTCCGTGGGAATCTGCCCGGACACAAACACCAGCTCCCCCGCCTTCACACCGGCGGAATAAGGCCCCAGCGCGGGGGTCGCCCCAGTCAATTTCTCCATAATAAAACACTCCTTCATGAAATATTGCATCACATGGACAGCTTACCACAGGGCCGGAGGGTTGTCAATTCCGGGCGTCAGTCCTCGTCCGCGTCCTCGTCTGTGTTCACGCCCATATAGTCAGACAAAAGCTCACCGGCCTCCTGGGCCTGCTGGTAAAGCTCATAGTAGTCGTATTCAATAACGCCCTCCAGCTTTTCCGGGATGTACAGGGTGCCGTTGCCATACCAGAGCATATAGCCGCCGGTAATGCCCGCGTCGTACAGGCCCACAATCTGCCGCTGGATGGCCAGGCTGTCATACTCATAGCTCCCGTCGTCCCAGGTCTGTATCCAGGTGCGGACAATGGCCGGGGATGCACACTCGTTTTGCCGCAGGGCCACCCGCTGCGCCCAGTTATACAAAACGCTGTAGGGGTGCTTATAGGGGACATAGTAGCTCCCGGAGACATAATAGGAGCTGAAATGGTCGGGATAGGGCATACCGCATATCACGTCCACCACCGTGCTGATGGCGGGCCAATACTGCCCGCAGGGGGCCACATAGTCGTTGGAGGTCTCCCCCAGCATATCCGCCGCCACGTAGGCCCCATGCTCGTGAATCAGGTCGGTCGCGTAGGTCAAAAACCGCTGCACCGCCTGGGCCTTGGACTCATCATAGGTGTTTTTCACGTCCACGGTTCCCTCGTTCTCGTAGCTGAGAAGCAGGTTCGGGAAGCGGACAAAATCAAACTGAATCTCGTTAAAGCCGAACTCGTCCACCACCTCGATGGCCAGGGAGACCTTCATCTCCCACACCTCCCGGCAGTAGGCGCTGACCCAGTAGGACTCATCTATTTGCAGGGGACTGCCGCTGGTATCCGTAATGGCCCACTCCAGGTACGCCTCGGCCAGCACCTTATCCCGGAAGCAGGCAATCCGGGCCACGCAGTAATACCCCGCGTCCTGCACCATTTGCACCGCCTGGGAAAACTCCTCCATGGTGCTTCCGCAGTAATAATCGTCTAAAATCCCATAATCCTCCAGCACGGAGGACGGGTAGGCCACCTTGCCATTGTCGTAGACGGTGAAAACGAAGGTGTTGATCTCCGTCCCCCCCACCTGCTCAAGACATTCCGCTATGCTCTCCGGGTTCGCGTCCTCGGCGATCACATACACGGCGTAGACGCTCTCCGGCATCTCGTTGCCCTCGTCGGCAAAGTCCCCCTTCTCATGGGGCCAGTAATCCAAATCCGCCGCATCGCCGCCGCCGTAGCTGTCGCCCCGGTAGACGTGGGTCGCGTAGACGTTGGTGTCGTTTGTCCAGTTTTCCATGCTCTCCGCATAGGTGGACACCACATAATCCGCCTTGATCCAGCCCATTTCCGTACCCTTCATTACCTCATACATATGTACGGTGCCGTCCTCGCGGAAATAGTCGTAGCCCACCACCTGGAGCGCGTCGCCCTTTTCCGCCAGGCTCCCGGTTTCCACGCCGTCCACCTCCGCCAGCAGCGTCACCGGGGTGCGGACATAGACAATGCTCTCCTGAAGCAGGTCGGAGCGGTCGTCGGTGATGTACTCGCAGAGGATATAGCCGTACTGCCCGTTATAGAAGATGTGGTAATATTCCTCCCCCGCCTCCGACACAAAGGGCGTCCAGCTCTCTATCTCCACATAAGCGCCCCGGCCACACTGGTACGCCTCCGCCAGGCCATCGTTATAGACCGTGGCGGTCAGAGAGCCGTCCTCCGCAAGGACATAGGCATACACAGAGTCCGTCCAGCCGGAGCTTGTGTACACCATGTCCTCCTCCTCGGAGGCGGAGCGGCTGAAATCCATAAACAGGGTGCTGCTGACAGCAAATACGACAACCAGCACCGCCACCAGCCCCAGCCGCTGCCAGGGACGCAGGCGGTATCTCCTTCTTCTCTTTTTTCTGCCGTTGTGGGACATAATATTGCTCCTCCAGGGGGATGATTCCCATAAAAACATACCACAAATGCCCCAAAATAGCAAGCAGGTGGGGAATAGAGGGCGATTTTATGGCACTATTGGAGGAGGCGGCTCCCTTGCCGTTGCCTTTTGCCGCAACATATGATATAATAACGGCCTGCCGTTATTATATCTTGATTTTAATCGTCTTGCTCCTGCCCGTTGGGCAGAACCGCAAGACATGATATAACATATATACACTAGAACTTCTGGAATCGGAAAGGATGACCCACATGACAGACTTGGAGCGGGCGCGGCGCGTTTTTTACAGCACTACCTTTGCCACGGAGGTCACGGGCTGCGTGATTGACGCGGTGGGCGACGGCTATGCCAAATGCTCTATGACCCTGACCCCGGCGCACAAAAACAGCCTGGGGGTCCCCATGGGCGGGGCGGTGTTCACCCTGGCGGATTTTGCCTTTGGGGTGGCCTCCAACTTTGACAGGGACGTTTTCGTCTCCTCCGCCGCGGAAATACACTTTCTCACCGCCTCCCAGGGCAGGGTTCTGACCGCCGAGGCCAAGGAGATTCGCACAGGCCGCCAGACCTGCCTGTTCGCCGTCACCGTCACCGACGACCTGGGCAGCCAGGTGGCCTATGTGACCGTCACCGGCATGAAGGTCGGCGAGCGGAAAAAGAAATAAGTTTACATAATAAGCCAAGCCCCCGATTCCCAGACAACGGCTCTCGCCCGTCCGGGGAATCGGGGGTTTTGCGTTTACGACGCCATCAGCGCGGCAGCCGAGCCTTCCCGGCACATATCCAAAAACAGCCTATGCACGGTCAAATCCCCGTCCAGCTCCGGGTGGAAGGCGGTGACAAGCTGGTTTTCCTGCCGGGCGGCCACGATGCGGCCATCCACCTGGGCCAGGGCGCGGGCCTTCGGCCCCACCGCGCCGATATAGGGGGCGCGGATGAAGGTCATGGGGATGGGCTGGCCCTCAAAGGGACTGACCGCATGGAAGCTCCCCAACTGGCGGCCATAGGCGTTTCGCACCGCCTGGATGTCCATGGTGCCAAAGCACGGCTCGCCGCCCTCGACCCGCTCCGCCAGAAGTATCAGCCCCGCGCAGGTGCCGAACACCGGCAGCCCCCCGGCAATCCGGGCGCGCAGGGATTCAAACAGTCCCAACTGCCGCAGCAGCTTTCCCATGACCGTACTCTCCCCGCCGGGGAGAATCAGCCCGTCCATAGGCCGTTCCAGGGCGGCGCGGCTCCGTATCTCGAAATGGCCCGCGCCCAGGCGTTCCAGCACGGCAGCGTGTTCCACAAAGGCCCCCTGGAGGGCCAGGATGCCGATGTCCATGTCAGACGCCCCGTTCTTCCATGATCAGGTTTATCTCCTCCTGATTGATGCCCACCATGGCCTGCCCCAGCCCGGCGGACACCTCCGCGATGAGCTTTGCGTCTGTATAGTTTGTGACAGCCTGCACGATGGCCGCCGCCCGGCGGGCCGGGTCGCCGGATTTAAATATGCCGGAGCCGACAAAGACCCCCTCCGCCCCCAACTGCATCATCAGGGCCGCGTCCGCCGGGGTGGCAATGCCGCCGGCGGCGAAGTTCACCACGGGGAGCTTTCCGTTTTCGTGGACATATTCCACCAGGGACAGGGGGGCCTGAAGCTCCTTGGCCGCCTCCGCCAGCTCGTCAGGCCGCAGGCTCTGCACCCGGCGGATCTCCGCGTTCATGGCCCGCATATGGCGCACAGCCTGCACCACGTCGCCGGTACCCGGCTCGCCCTTGGTGCGGATCATGGCTGCGCCCTCCGCAATGCGCCGCAGGGCCTCCCCCAGATTCCTGGCTCCGCAGACGAAGGGAACCTTAAACTGTGTCTTTTGGATGTGATACACGTCGTCCGCCGGGGACAACACCTCGCTCTCGTCGATGTAGTCTATTTCCAGGGCCTCCAGCACCTGGGCCTCCGCGAAATGCCCAATGCGGCATTTCGCCATCACAGGGATGGAAACCGCGTCCTGAATGCTGCGAATCAGGGCCGGGTCACTCATCCGGGCCACGCCCCCCGCGGCGCGGATATCCGCCGGAATGCGCTCCAGCGCCATCACCGCGCAGGCCCCCGCCTCCTGGGCGATTTGCGCCTGCTCCGGGGTGGTGACGTCCATAATCACCCCGCCCTTGAGCATCTGCGCCAGCTCCTTGTTCAGCTCGTATCTGGTCTTTTCCATAGGTCATATCTCCCTTGACTGATTTGATAGGTCTTATTATATTCCCATCTGGCTATATTAAAATATTCAAATTAAATATTTTTTATATTACCAGATTCCCCTTCGCCCATTTTTCCGAAAAGCCGCCCCGCGGCGGAGAATACGGCCCACAACCGAAAAAATTTGTCCGTTCATCACTTTAATATGTAAAAAACAGCCAAAATTTCCAAATTTATTCTCCTTCCCCGTTGACTTTTTATCAATAACAAGGTATTATAATATAAATCAGAGAACGCAATAAATACAGAAAGGGCGGAAAGGTATCTTGAAAGCAACAGGCATTGTACGAAAGGTAGACGAGCTGGGCCGCATCGTTCTTCCCATCGAGCTGCGGCGCACACTGGATATCGCGGAAAAGGACGCGCTGGAAATCTTCGTCTCGGACGATACCATTGTCCTGAAGAAGCACCAAGCCTCCTGCGTTTTCTGCTCCAGCACCAAGAGCATTATCAGCTACAAGGGCAAAAACGTCTGCCAAACCTGCATGAACGACCTGACAGCAATGGTATGATGCGCTGCCGGTCGGCGCAGAGACAGGGGCCATGCCAGGGCGGCTGCTTTGGCATGGCCTCCCCGCCGTTTTACGGCAAAAATCATTTGACAGAAACACATGGTTGTGGTATTATAATTCAGCCGCTTTGAAAGGGGTTTTATCAAGTCGGCCCACAGCCGCTCCCAGGATAGCGAGTCCGAAAGGAAGGAAATAACAAAAGGGCAATGAAGCACGCAATCATCGAGACCGGCGGCAAGCAGTACCGCGTGGCCGAGGGCGATGTAATTTTTGTCGAGAAGCTGGACGCCGAGGAGGGCGCCGCTGTTAAGTTCGACAAGGTTCTGGCCCTCATCGGCGAGGAGGACAGCACCTTTGGCGCTCCCTATATCAAGGGCGCGGTTGTCCCCGGCACCGTCGTGAAGCAGGGCCGGAGCAAGAAGATCCGGGTTTACAAAATGAAGCCCAAAAAGGGCTATCGCAACACCAAGGGCCATCGTCAGCCTTACACCAAGGTTGAGATCGGCGCCATCGGCTGACAGCAGGAGGTAATCAATCATGGCACATAAAAAGGGCGGCGGCTCCACCAAAAACGGGCGCGACAGTAATTCCAAACGTCTGGGCGCGAAGCGGGCGGACGGTCAGTTTGTCCTGGCCGGCAACATCCTGGTGCGCCAGCGCGGCACAAAAATCCACCCCGGCACCAACGTGGGCATCGGCGGCGACGACACGCTTTACGCCAAGGCGGACGGCGTTGTTCGTTTTGAGCGCATGGGCGCTGACCGCAAAAAGGTCTCCGTTTACGAGGTTCAGCAGTAATTTTTCAAACAACAAGGGGCGGTTTTGCAACCGCCCCTTTTCTTTATTATTTTGTGTGGTGTTGACCTATGTTTGTTGATAAAGTAACCATAACTGTAAAAGCCGGGGACGGGGGCAACGGCGCCCGTGCCATCCACCCGGAAAAAAATTTATCCAACCGCCGGCCCGACGGGGGCCGGGATCTTTTAAACATCTACGCGCCCCACACACAAGTCAAGCTAGGGG
>JAJQFY010000134.1 GCA_021200935.1 Oscillospiraceae bacterium | reverse complement strand
ACTCTATTAAAAACTTTTCACGGAAGTGTTCAACTTGCTCTTGCAATTTGCAGCATTTTTTATTTAGACTCAAATCATATAAGCGTCTAATATGCCGTGAATATAATACCCTGGGAACCTAAACTCAACCTAAACCCCGGCTCCGCTGCCGCGGGCTATTAACATATACCATGAGAGGCGGGCTTTTGTCAATTCCCGGCGGCTGTAAGGACGGGACAGACGGCGGTTATTTTATGTATAAGTTATATGGCGACGCCGCACCTGGTCAGCACCCAGCAGATCAGGATGGGGAGAAACAGGGCGGGGAGGTAGTCCACGGTTTTCAGCTTTTTGATGCCCAGCAGATTCATGGCGATCGCCATCAGGATCAGCGCCCCCACGCAGTCGATGACGGGCATGGCCCCGATGGCCTCCAGAAAGGGCTGAATGGCGGCGGCCAGGAACACCAGCGCCCCCTCCAGCAGCAGCACAAACCCGGCGGACAGCAGCACCGACGCGCCGTAGCTGGCGGCCAGGCAGGTGGAGGAGACAAAGTCCATCAAAGATTTTATCAGCAGCGTGGTGTGGCAGTCGAGCTGAAGAGAACCGGCGGGGTTCGCCGCGCTCTCAAAGGAGCCAAGGACGGTCATGGAGCCGATGCAAAACAGCATACAGGCGGTGACAAAGCCCTCCGCCGGGCTGCCCTGCCCGTTTCCGCCCCCCAGGCGGGACACGATGTGATCCCCCAGCCGGTTCACCCGGTCATCCAGCCGCAGCAGCCAGCCGATAAGATACCCCCCTACCAGGGAGGCCACGGTGATCAGGGCCTGGACGCCGCTCTCGATCCCCACCAGGCCGGAGGCCCCGGCGAAGATGGTACACAGCCCTAGGCAGGCCATCATGGAATCCGTCAGCTTCTCCCGCTCCGGCAGGCTGCCGGAGGCCGCCCCCGGCTTCGCCTTCCGGCGGCGGAGAAAAAGTCCAATGCTCCCGCCCAGCAGGACGGTGGCTACATTCAAAAAAACGCCAAAATATTTCCACACGGCTCAAAACGCTCCTTGAAGGGATGGGGCGGGCCGGTTCAGCAGATGTGTGTTCATGCTCTCTCCTATTCCGCAGTCTTTGATTCCAGCACAATCCCCGTTATTATAGCACACAATTCCGTCTTTGCACACTGGTTTTTTGCCTGTAACGGGATTTTGCCAAAATTTTTCCCAAAAATGTTTGACAGGGGCGAAAGGCTGTGGTATAGTAACAAAAGTATTATTATATGAGCAGACAGAGGTTTCCTTTATGAGTTCCCTTTCCGTCCTCAACAGCATCCTGCTTATTGGCGTTATTATTGTACGACTGTGGGTCTTCAATAATAGCGCGAAAAGTCATGCTGTAAAAGCCGGATGCTGAAGCCGCTGGACGCCCAGCCAACAACCCGCAGCTAACGCCGTATGGACTGACTTTTCAGACCATGCGGCTTTTGTTTTGCGAATTAAAGCGCGGAAAAATTTCTTGCATTTAGAAAGGAAGGCAAGACTCATGGATAAGATCGTAATTTTCGACACCACCCTCCGGGATGGGGAGCAGTCCCCCGGCTGCTCCATGAGCCTGAAGGAGAAGATCGAGGTGGCCAAATGCCTGGAAAAGCTCCATGTGGATGTCATCGAGGCGGGCTTCGCCATCTCCTCGCCGGGCGACTTTGAGAGCGTCAGCACCATCGCCTCTACGGTGAAGGACTGCACCGTGGCGTCCCTGGCCAGGGCCAGCGTTCTGGACATCGACACCGCCTGGGACGCGGTGAAGCACGCCGCCGACCCCCGCATCCACCTGTTTATCGCCACCTCCCCCCTGCACATGGAGTACAAGCTGAAAATGACGGAGCAGGAGGTGCTGGAATCCGCCGCCGCCATGACCGCCCACGCGAAAAAATACTGCGACAATATCGAGTTTTCCGCCGAGGACGCCACCAGAAGCGACTGGGATTTTCTGGTAAAGGTAGTGGACGCAGTCATCCGGGCCGGGGCCACCACGGTGAACATCCCGGACACGGTGGGCTATACCACCCCGGCGGAGATGACCGCCCTCATCCAGTACCTGCGGGAGAAGGTTCCCGACAGCGACAAGGCCATTTTCTCCGTCCACTGCCACAACGACCTGGGCCTTGCCACCGCAAACTCCCTGGCCGGTGTCCAGGGGGGCGCCCGGCAGATCGAGTGTACCGTAAACGGCCTGGGCGAGCGCAGCGGCAACACCGCCCTGGAGGAGGTCATTATGGCCATGCGTACCCGGCCCACGGTCTACCCCTATGAGACGGGCATCGACACTACCCAGATCGCCCGGGCCAGCCGGACGGTGTACAGCATCATCGGCCAGAGCGCGCCCCTGAATAAGCCCATCGTGGGCCGGAACGCCTTCGCCCACGAGGCGGGCATCCACCAGCACGGGGTTCTGGCCAACAAGCAGACCTACGAGATCCTGACCCCGGAGTCCGTTGGCGTGCAGACAAACAGCATCGTCCTGGGCAAGCACTCCGGCAAGCACGCGGTGGACGAGCGGCTCCGGGAGCTGGGCTATACCCTCTCCAAGGAGGAGCTGGCCGCCTGCTTTGAGGAGTTTAAAATCCTCTGCGACAAGAAAAAGACCGTCACGGACGCGGATCTGGAGGCCCTGGCGGAGCATCGGACCGTCGCCAAGGACGGGGAGGACGAGAAGGGCTACAAGCTGGACTGGTTCTCCGTCCACACCAGCAACTTCACCACCGCCACCTGCACCGTCAGCCTGGAGAAGGACGGGGAGAAGCAGGAGGACGTGTGCCTGGGCGACGGGCCTATCGACGCGGCCTTCAAGGCGGTGGACAAAATCGCCCAGCCGGCGGAGCATACCTTTGACATTTATAACATCCATTCCGTGTCCCAGGGCAAGGACACCCTGGGCGACGTCACCGTGAAGCTGATGAGCGGCGGCAGAACCTATACCGGCAAGGGCCTTTCCACAGATATTATCCAGGCCAGCATCACCGCCTACATTAACGCCGTGAACAAGCTCTGTACCGCCACGGAAAAGAAGGAGGCGTAAACCTATGGGAATGACCATGACCCAAAAGGTGCTGGCGGCCCACGCGGGGCTTGAAAGCGTAAAGGCCGGGGATTTGATCGAGGCAAAGCTGGACCTGGTGCTGGGAAACGACGTCACCACCCCCGTGGCCGTCACCGTGTTCGATGAGGCGGGGCTTGAAAAGATCTTCGACAAGGACAAGATCGCCATCGTCTTAGACCACTACACCCCATGCAAGGACATTAAATCCGCCCAGCTCTGCAAGCAGGCGCGGGAATTTGCCCACAGATTCAATATCACCCATTTCTACGACGTGGGCCAGGTGGGAATAGAACACGCCCTCCTGCCGGAAAAGGGCCTGGTCGGCCCCGGCGACTGCATCATCGGGGCGGACAGCCACACCTGCACCTACGGCGCATTGGGGGCCTTCTCCACTGGGGTCGGCTCCACAGATATGGCCGCCGGGATGGCTATGGGGGAGAACTGGTTCAAGGTTCCCGCCGCCATCCGGGTGACGCTGACCGGCTCCCTGCCCCCCTATGTCAGCGGCAAGGACGTGATTTTGCACCTCATCGGCCTGATTGGGGTGGACGGGGCGCTGTATAAGTCCCTGGAATTTCAGGGGGAGGGGGTGGCAAGCCTCTCCATGGACGACCGCTTCACCATTGCCAACATGGCCATCGAGGCCGGGGCCAAAAACGGCATCTTCCCCGTGGACGAGAAGACGGTGGAATATGTCACAGGCCGCCTGGACAGACCCTATACGGTCTATGAGGCCGACCCGGACGCCGAGTACGACCGGGAGGTGGTCATCGACCTGAACAGCCTCAAGCCCACGGTCTCCCTGCCCCACCTGCCCAGCAACACCAAGACCATAGACGAGGTGAAGGGCCTGCCCATCGACCAGGTGGTCATCGGCTCCTGCACCAACGGGCGCATCTCCGACCTGCGGATGGCGGCCAGCATTTTGCAGGGCCGCCGCGTGGCGGAAAATGTCCGCTGCATCGTCATTCCCGCCACCCAGGAGATCAGCCTCCAGTGCGCCAGAGAGGGGCTGACGGAGATATTCATTCAGGCAGGCTGCGCCTTTTCCACCCCCACCTGCGGGCCGTGCCTGGGCGGGCATATGGGCTGCATGGCGGAGGGGGAGGTGGCCGTAGCCACCACCAACCGCAACTTTGTGGGCCGCATGGGCCACACGGAGAGCAAGGTCATTCTGGCCTCCCCCGCCGTGGCCGCCGCCAGCGCCCTGGCCGGGTGTTTGGCCTCGCCCCTGGATCTGTGAGGAGGAGAAAGAGCATGGCAACAGGAACTGCATTTAAATATGGAGACAACGTGGACACGGATGTGATCATCCCGGCCCGGTATCTGAACGCCCCCTCCCCGGCGGAGCTGGCAAAGCACTGCATGGAGGACATCGACAAGGCCTATGCCGCCTCGGTGAAGCCTGGGGACATTATGGTGGGGGGCTGGAACTTCGGCTGCGGCTCCTCCCGGGAGCACGCGCCTATGGCCATCCAGGCCAGCGGGGCCTCCTGCGTGATCGCGGCAAGCTTCGCCCGCATCTTCTACCGCAACGCCATTAACATTGGCTTTCCCATCCTGGAATGTCCCGAAGCGGCCCGGGCCATCGGAAACGGGGACACCGTTTCCGTGGATTTCTCCACCGGCGTCATCGAGGACAAGACCACCGGCCAGACCTTCCAGGCCGCGGCCTTCCCGGCGTTTATCAATAACATCATCGAACAGGGCGGCCTTCTTCCCTACTTGAAGAACCGCCAAAACCAAAAAGGATAAAAGAGGTAAAAAACATGGAGCTTAACATTGCCCTGATAAAGGGAGACGGCATCGGGCCGGAGATCGTGGAATCCGCCGTGGCCGTACTGGAAAAGACCGCCGCCAAGACCGGCCACGCCTTCCGCTTCACAGAGTACCTGGCGGGGGGCTGCGCCATCGACGCCACCGGCGTTCCCCTGCCCCAGGAGACGGTGGACGGCTGCCTTGCCAGCGACAGCGTGCTGCTGGGCGCGGTGGGCGGCCCCAAGTGGGACACCCTGCCCGGGGACATCCGCCCGGAGAAGGCTTTGCTTGGCCTGCGGGCAAAGCTTGGCCTGTTCACGAACCTGCGCCCCGCCAAGCTCTACCCCGCCCTGGCGGGGAAATGCCCCCTGCGGGCGGACATTATAGAGCAGGGCTTCGACCTGCTGATGGTGCGGGAGCTGACCGGGGGCATTTACTTCGGCGAGCGGGGCCGCCGGGAGGGGCCGAACGGCCCGGAGGCCTACGACACGGAGGCCTATTCCGTTATGGAAATCGAGCGCATTGCCCGCGTGGCCATGGCCGCCGCCCAGAAGCGGCGGGGCAGCGTCATCAGCGTGGACAAGGCAAACGTCCTGGAGTCCTCCCGGCTGTGGCGGGAGACCGTACACCGCATTGCGGAGGAGTACGAGGGCGTCACCGTGACGGATATGCTGGTGGACAATGCCGCCCAGCAGCTCATCCGCAACCCCTCCCAGTTTGACGTCATCGTTACCACCAATATGTTCGGGGACATCCTCTCCGACGAGGCCAGCCAGATCACCGGCTCCATCGGTATGCTGCCCTCCGCCTCCCTGGGAGCGGGCAGCAGAGGCATGTACGAGCCGATCCACGGCTCCGCCCCCCGGCTCACCGGCACGGGCCGGGCAAACCCCATTGCCACCATTCTGTCCGGGGCCATGATGCTGCGGTATTCCTTCGACCTGGGCGCGGAGGCGGACATCATCGAGAAGGCGGTGGACACCGCCCTGAACGACGGCTGCCGCACGGCGGATCTGGCCCCCGCCGGGACGGAGCATACCCTTAACTGCACGGAAATGACCAAGGAGATTTTGGCGAGAATTTGATGAGATGAAAGGAGCCGGCCTATGGCCGGGAACAAGCGAGTATGAAAGAAACCGGCGCGAAAATACTGCTGGACTGTCTGCTGGAGCAGGGCGTGGACACCGTCTTCGGCTACCCCGGCGGCACCATTTTGAACGTCTACGACGCCCTGTATGACTACAGGGACAAGATCACCCACATCCGCACCGCCCACGAGCAGGGGGCGAGCCACGCGGCGGACGGCTACGCCCGCTCCACCGGGAAGGTGGGGGTGTGCTTTGCCACCTCCGGCCCGGGGGCTACCAACCTGGTGACAGGCATTGCCACCGCCTATATGGACTCCTCCCCCGTGGTGTTCATCACCTGTAACGTGGGGAAGAACCTGATTGGCCGGGACTCCTTCCAGGAGGTGGACATCACCGGCATTACCATGCCCATTACCAAGTGCAACTATCTGGTGAGCCACGCGGATCAGCTTGCGGACGTGGTGCGGGAGGGCTTCGCCATCGCCCGCAGCGGGCGGCCCGGCCCGGTGCTGATCGACATTCTGAAAAACGCCACGGCGGAGGAGGCGGAGTATGAATACCTCCCCCGGGAGCTGCACCACACCCAGGGCCGCCTGGCCGCCCTGATCAGCCGGGCCAGTCACGACCTGAAGGCCCCGGAGCCGGACATTGCGGACATTGAAAAGCTGGTGGAGCTGATAAACGGGGCGGAAAAGCCCCTGCTCATCTGCGGCGGCGGCATCGTCCGTGGCCGGGCGGACAAGGAGTTCGCGGAGTTTGCCCAGCGGCTGGACGCGCCGGTGGCCATCACCGTCATGGGCGGCGGCGGCTTCAACGGACGCAACCCCCTGACCACCGGCATGATCGGAATGCACGGCTCCCAGGCCAGCAACATGGCCGTGGACAACTGCGACCTGCTGATCGCCTTCGGCTGCCGCTTCTCTGACCGGGTGGCCCTGAACCCCGCCACCTTCGCCCAGAACGCCAAGATCGTCCAGGTGGACATCGACCGCTCGGAGATCAACAAAAACGTCCAGACCGACCACCACATTGTGGGGGACGCCAAGCGGGTTTTGCAGCTTTTAAACGAGCGGGTGGAGCAGCAGGAGCATGAGGCGTGGAAGAAATACGTTTTCTCCTTCCCCACAGAGACGGAATATTCCCTGGCCGGGGACACCCTGACCCCCAAGCAGATCTCCGACGCCGTGGCCCGGATCGCACCCTGGGACACCATCGTGGCTACGGACGTGGGCCAGCATCAGATGTGGGCCATCCAGCACTTCCACTTTGACTATCCCGGCCAGCTTCTCACCTCCGGGGGCTTCGGCTCCATGGGCTTTGGCCTGGGGGCCGCCATCGGGGCCAAGGTCAGCCACCCGGACAAGACCGTCCTCCACATCACCGGGGACGGCAGCTTCCGCATGAACTGCCATGAGCTGGCCACGGTGGCCTATTATCATCTGCCCATTATCACCATTATCTACGACAACCGCACCCTGGGCATGGTGCGCCAGTGGCAGACCCTTATTTATGACAAGCGCTACTGCGAGACGGATATCGCCGTGGAGCCGGACTATGTGAAGCTGGCGGAGGCCTACGGCCTTTCAGGCCGCCGCGTCACCACCGTCCAGGACTTCGAGGACGCCCTGCGGGAGGCCCTGGCCTGCGGCCACGGCTACGTCATCGACTGCGCCATCGACGTGGACGAGAAGGTTCGCCCCATGGTCAACGGCGGCGACCATATCACCAAGTTTTTGCTGAATTAAGGGGGAGAAGAGCATGGAAAAGAAAAGATATACCCTGGCCGTGCTGGTGGACAACTCCTCCGGCGTGCTGAGCCAGGTGTCCCGCCTGTTTTCCCGGAAGGGCTATAACATCGAGTCCCTGGCCGTGGGTACCACGGACGTGCCGGAGATCAGCCGCATCACCATAGAGGTGCTGGCGGAGAAGGAGGCAAACGTGGTTCTCCTCTGCAACCAGCTCCGCAAGCTGCTGCCCGTCCACTCCGTGAAAATGCTGACCGCCAGCCACGCCATCCGGCGGGAGCTGGTGCTGATCAAGGTGCGGGCGGAGACCAGCGAGGCCCGCAACGAGATCATCCAGATCGCCAGCGTGTTCCGGGCCAATATCATCGACGTGGCCCCCGCCAGCCTGACCCTGGCCGTCATCGGGGAGGAGGAGAAGACCGTCGCCATCCAGAACCTGGTGGAGAAAAACGGCATCCTGGAGCTTGTCCGCACCGGCGTGGTAGCCCTGGAGCGGGGTGCTTATACCATCGACGAGGACACCAAGGAAAAGGGCGAGTTCAATTACGGCAAAAACGTGCTATAATAGGCACATACACCCAAAATCTGCAATTTTTAATTAAATTAAAGGAGATATTATACCATGGCTAAGATGTATTATGAGCAGGACTGCGACCTGAACGTTTTGAACGGCAAGAAGATTGCCATTATCGGCTACGGCTCCCAGGGCCACGCCCACGCACAGAACCTGCGGGATTCCGGCTGCGACGTGATCGTGGGCCTTCGCAGGGGCAAGAGCTGGGACAAGGCCAGCGAGGACGGCTTCAGCGTCATGACCGTGGCCGAGGCCACCAAGGCGGCGGACATCATTATGATGCTGGTAAACGACGAGCGGGCGGCGGACATCTATAAGGAGTCCGTGGCTCCCAACCTGACCGCCGGAAAGGCTATCGCCTTCGCCCACGGCTTCAACATCCGCTATCAGCAGATCGTCCCCCCCGCGGACGTGGATGTGTTCATGGCGGCCCCCAAGGGCCCCGGCCACACCGTCCGCAGCCAGTATGTGTCCGGCAAGGGCGTTCCCTGCCTGGTGGCCGTGGAGCAGGACGCCACCGGCAGAGCCTATGACATTGCTCTGGCCTATATCGCCGGGATCGGCGGCGCCCGGGCCGGTATCATGGAGACCACCATGCACGACGAGACCGAGACCGACCTGTTCGGGGAGCAGGCCGTCCTCTGCGGCGGCGTGGTCGATCTGATGCAGTGCGGCTTCGAGGTGCTGTGCGAGGCCGGTTACGCCCCGGAGAACGCCTATTTCGAGTGCATTCACGAGATGAAGCTGATCGTTGACCTGATCAACAAGGGCGGTGTGGCGGCTATGAACTACTCCGTCTCCGACACCGCCGAGTACGGCGAGTATGTCTCCGGCCCCCGGGTATTGCCTCACGAGCAGGTGAAGGCCAATATGCGGGCCGTGCTGGCGGACATCCAGGACGGCACCTTCGCCGGGAAGTGGATCGCGGAAAACAAGAATGGCCGCACCTTCTTCAACTCCAAGCGGGCCATGCTGGCCAAGCACCCCATGGAAATCGTGGGCCAGCAGCTCCGGGACAATATGCTCTGGAAGGACAGCGCCGAGGGCGACAAGGGCCTGGACAGCGCCTCTACCTGATTTACCCAAGCCAGCCAAAGAATATCTTTGGCTGGCTCTGCCTACATACTGCAAGGAGAAATAACCATGCGTTCTGAACAAGTGAAAACCGGCGTGGAGCGGACGCCGAATCGGAGTCTGCTGTATGCTTTGGGCTATACGGACGAGGAGCTGGAGCGGCCTTTGGTGGGCGTTGTCAGCTCCTACAACGAGATCGTCCCCGGCCATATGAATCTTGACAAAATCACCGAGGCGGTGAAGGCCGGGGTGCGGGCTGCCGGGGGGACGCCGGTGATGTTCCCCGCCATTGCCGTCTGCGACGGCATTGCCATGGGCCATGTGGGGATGAAATACTCCCTTGTGACCCGCGACCTGATCGCCGACTCCACGGAGGCCATGGCCGTGGCCCATCAGTTCGACGGCCTGGTGATGATTCCCAACTGCGACAAAAACGTTCCCGGTCTGCTGATGGCGGCGGCCCGGCTGAATATCCCCACTATCTTCGTCTCCGGCGGCCCCATGCTGGCGGGAAAGCTCCGGGATGGCCGCCGCACCTGCCTGTCCCATATGTTTGAGGCCGTGGGGGCCTATCACGCCGGAACCCTGGACGAGGCCGGGGTGGCGGAATACACGGAAAACGCCTGCCCCACCTGCGGGAGCTGCTCCGGGATGTATACCGCAAACTCCATGAACTGCCTGACGGAGGCCATCGGCATGGCCCTGCGGGGAAACGGCACCATTCCCGCCGTGTATTCCGCCCGGCTCCGCCTTGCCAAGCACACCGGCATGAAGATTGTGGAGCTGATCGAAAAGGACATAAAACCCCGGGATATCATGACCGCCGCCGCCTTCCACAACGCGGAGACCGTGGACATGGCCCTGGGCTGCTCCACCAATACCATGCTCCATCTGCCCGCCATTGCCCATGAGGCCGGGGTGGAGCTGGATCTGCACATGGTAAACGACATCAGCGCCGTCACCCCGAACCTGTGCCACCTGGCCCCGGCGGGGGACACCTTCATGGAGGATCTGGATCAGGCCGGGGGCGTCTGGGCCGTTATGAAGGAGCTGACGAAGAAAGACCTTTTGGACACCTCCCTTCTCACTGTCACGGGCAGGACTGTGGGGGAGAATTTAGAGGGGGTGGAAAACCGGGACGAGAGCCTGATCCGGCCCCTGGAAAAGCCCTTTTCCCCCACCGGCGGCATTGCCGTGCTGTACGGAAACCTGGCCCCGGACGGCTGCGTGGTGAAGCAGAGCGCCGTGGCCCCGGAGATGATGACCCACCGCGGCCCCGCCCGGGTGTTCGACTCGGAGGAGGAGGCCATTGCCGTGATCTACGCCGGGGGCATCAAGCCCGGGGACGTGGTGGTCATCCGCTACGAAGGCCCCAAGGGCGGCCCCGGTATGCGGGAAATGCTGAACCCCACCTCCGCCATCTGCGGCATGGGCCTGGGGGAGAGCGTGGCCCTGATCACCGACGGGCGGTTTTCCGGGGCGACCCGGGGCGCGTCCATCGGCCACGTCAGCCCGGAGGCCGCCGCAGGCGGTCTGATCGCCCTGGTGCAGGAGGGGGACAGCATTGCCATTGACATCCCCGCCCACACCATTGCCCTGGAGGTGCCGGAGGAGGAGCTGGCCGCCCGCCGGGCCGCCTGGGTCTGCCCGGCGCCGAAGATCACCACCGGGTACCTGGCCCGGTACGCCAAGCAGGTCACGTCCGCCGACAAGGGGGCCATACTCCAATGAGCGACGCGCAAACCATCTCTTCCGCCCTGGACAGGCTTGTCCTGTTCCGTCCGGGGCGGGGGAGCCTGCTGGCCCAGGCGGCCCGGGCCATGGAAAAGGGCCGTCCCGCCCAGGGGGCGGGGCTGATCCTCAGCGAGGCCGTCCGCTGCGGCTGGGAGGGGAATCTGTGGCACTGCTGCCTGGCCCAGGCGCTGGCGGAGAGTGAAAACCCCTTCTCCCTGGCCTGGGAGCGCCGCCCGGCCCGGCGGGACAGCCTGTGGGACATTGCGGCGGCGGATATGGAGGTCTTTTCGGAGCTGTTCGCCCAGCAGCCGCCTCTGCCCGCCCTGGGGGATTTCCATCACCGGGGGGAGCGGCCCCCCAAGGAGCAGGCGGGCCACTGGGTGCAGACCCTGGCGGAAGCCCTGGCCGCCGCCTCCGGCGGGGAGGCCATGCTGGCGGTGCTGGCCCGGCATTACGAGACCAACGGGGTCGGCCCCCTGGGGCTGGGCCAGGTGTTCCGCCTCCGGGAGGAGAAAGGGGGCGTCGCCCTTCTGCCGGTGGAGGGGCGGCGGCCCGTCCTGCTGGCGGATCTGGTGGGCTACGAGGGCCAGAAGGCCCAGCTTCTGGAAAACACCAAAGCCTTCCTGTCCGGCCAGCGGGCCAACAACGTCCTCCTCTACGGGGACGCGGGAACCGGGAAATCCACCAGCGTCCAGGCCCTCGCCGGGGAATACGCCCCTCAGGGCCTGCGGCTCATCGAGCTGTATAAGCACCAGTTCGGCCTGATCCCTCAGCTCCTGGCCCAGATCAAGGGCCGGAATTACCGCTTCATCCTGTTTCTGGACGACCTTTCCTTTGAGGAGAATGAGGTGCAGTATAAGCACCTGAAGGCCGTCATGGAGGGGGGCGGGGAGGCCGCCCCGGAAAACGTGCTGATATACGCCACCTCCAACCGGCGGCACCTTATCCGGGAGACCTGGAACGACCGCAGCGACATGGAGCATGACGGGGACGTTCACCGCTCGGACACCATGGAGGAGAAGCTCTCCCTGGCGGGGCGGTTCGGCCTGCAAATCTATTACCCCAACCCCACCTATGAGGAATACCACCGCATCGTGCAGACATTGGCCGACCGCAGCCGTTCCCTGTCCGGCATGGCGGAGGACGAGCTTTGGGCCGCCGCCAGCACCTGGCAGGTGCGCCACGGAAGCCGCTCTGGCCGCACCGCCCAGCAGTTCATCAACGACCTGCTGTGCCGCCGGCCAAATACCGACACAGAAAGGGAGGATTGAGCCATGCTGACCCTGGATAAGATATACCAGGCGGCCTTCACGCTGAAAAGCGTCGCGAGAAAGACCGACCTGCTCTACGCCCAGAACCTGAGCCACACGGCCCAGATATACTTAAAAACGGAAAACCTGCAAGTGACCGGCAGCTTCAAGCTCCGGGGCGCTTACAATAAAATATCGGCCCTGACCCCGGCGCAGCGGGAGGCGGGCATTATCGCCTGCTCCGCCGGGAACCACGCCCAGGGCGTGGCCCTGGCCGCCACGAAAATGGGGATAAAAAGCGTGGTCTGTATGCCGGACGGCGCCCCCATCAGCAAGGTGGAGGCTACCAAGCGCCTGGGGGCGGAGGTGCGCCTGGTGAAGGGGGCCTATGACGACGCCTACGACTACGCCTGCCAGCTCCAGAAGGAGACGGGGGCCACCTTCATCCACCCCTTTGACGACGAGCTGGTTATCGCCGGGCAGGGTACCATCGGCCTGGAGATCCTCGACCAGCTCCCGGAGGTGGACGCGGTCATCGTGCCGGTGGGCGGCGGCGGACTGATCTCCGGCGTGGCCTGCGCCATCAAGAGCCTGAACCCCAAGGTGAAGGTCTACGGCGTCCAGGCCGCCAACGCCCCCAGCATGGCGGAGAGCCAGGCCCAGGGCCATATCATCACCCTGGACACGGTCTCCACCTTTGCCGACGGCATTGCGGTGAAGACGCCGGGGGAGACCGCCTTCGCCATGACCCGGGAATATGTGGACGACGTGGTGACAGTTTCCGAGGATGAGATCGCCGCCGCCATCCTGGCCCTGATCGAGCAGCAGAAGCTGATCGCGGAGGGGGCCGGAGCCGTCAGCGTGGCCGCCGCCATGTTCGACAAGCTGCCCATCCAGGGGCAGAAGGCGGTGTGCCTGGTCTCCGGCGGCAACATCGACGTGAGCATCCTCTCCCGGGTGATCACCAGGGGCCTTGTCATGGGCGGGCGCAACAGCGTTTTGCAGATCGCCCTGGAGGACAAGCCCGGCCAGCTTGTGGGGGTGTCGGAAATCGTCTCCCGCTGCGGGGCCAATGTGGTCTCCGTCCACCACGAGCGCTCCGACGCCAATATGGCTATCTCTAGCTGCTTTTTGAAAATCGGCATGGAGACCAGGGACTTTGCCCAGATCCAGACCATTAAGGACGAGCTGACCCGCGCCGGGTTCAAAATCATGGCGGATCGGATTCAGGAGACATAAAAACAGCGCCCCCGTGAAGGGATGAGTTCCTTCACGGGAGCGCCAGCCCAACAATCGGGCAGGAGATTGGCCGCTGACTGGCCCTTCTCCTGCCCGATTTGTATTTTCCCCTGTGGCTGCGTCAGAGGGGGGCAGATTCGAAAAACGCCTGGATCTCCGCCCTGGTTCCGGCGCAGCGGCCAGAGACCATGCACTCCTGACCGCCGCCGCGAGCCTTCAGGGCGGGGCCGTGGGCTTTGATAAAGGCCCGCATATTGACGGCCCGGCTCGCCATGACGAACTGATAGGATCCCTCCTGGCCGGAGAACACGGCGCAGACGCCGCCGCATTTTTCCATCCCGGCGTTTGCAAGGATCCGCATGGCGGCGTCGTCCCCCTGAACGAACAGGGCCAGATTCCCCTCCGTCTCCTTCAGGGCGGCGGCCTGGGCCTCAATCTGCTGGCGCTGAAGGCCGGTGAGCTGGTGCTTCAGCTCGTCCCGCTGGGCCAGCAGCTTCTCCCCGGCGGGGACAATCTTTTTCTGGGGGACGTTCAGCAGGGCGGAGAGGGCGGCGGTGTCCCCGTACCGGCGGCGGTAGTCGGAAAGGGCGTCCCGCCCGGCCCGCATCCAAAGCCGTATGCCGCCCCGGTGGCGCATGAAGTCCAGGATTTTAATCAGCCCAATCTGCCCGGTGGCGGACACATGGGGGGCGCAGCAGGCGCACATATCTATGCCGGGGATGGTGACGATCCGCACGTTTTCCGTCAGCTCCAGCTTGCTGCGATAGGGCATGGCGGCCAGCTCCTCCGCCGGGGGGAAGGCGGCTGTCACGGGCAGGTTGGCCCACACGGCGGCGTTGGCCGCGTCCTCGATCTCGTCGAGCTGGGCGCGGGTCAGCTCCCCGCTGAAGTCCATGGTGCAGCCGTCCTCCCCCAGATGGAAGCCCACGTTTTCATAGCCGTACCGGCTGTGGATCAGGCCGGAGACAATATGCTCCCCGGAGTGGTTCTGCATTTTGCGGAAGCGGTCTGGCCAGTCAATGCGGCCCTCTACAGTATCTCCCACCGGCAGTGGGGCGTCCGTGCGGTGATAAATGAGGCCGCCCCGCTCGTGGACGTCCAGCACCGCCGCGCCGCCCAGGCGGCCTGTGTCCGCCGTCTGGCCCCCGCCCTCCGGGAAAAAGGCGGTCTGGTCAAGGACAATATCCCACCCCTCTCCGGCGGCCTCGCAGGAGAGAACGGCGGCCTGGAAGGACTGGGTGAAGGCATTTTCGTAATATAGCTTTCGCGTGGGCATGGTTGACCTCCAAAGAAAAAAAGTGTATACTAAACGTCTATGGATACATTTTCTGTTTTACTGATATACTTTGAGCTTGTGAATCTGCTGGCCCTGGTGATGATGGGCATAGACAAGCACCGGGCCAAGACCAACCGGGAGCGGATCCCGGAGGCGGCGCTGATGACCCTGGCGGTGATCGGCGGCAGCATTGGGGCCATGGGCGGGATGTATCTGTTCCGCCACAAGACGAGAAAGAAAAAATTTACGGTGGGCGTCCCCATGATTTTGGGGATGCAGGTGTTTTTCGCCCTGCTTTTGTTTTTCGCAGTAGGCTATTGAATTAAAGTATAAGAGCATTTTGGAGGTACGTCAAGTATGAATCAGCGATTGGATATTAAGCCGGAGGTGGCCCAGGCCCTGGCGGAGGGCAGGCCGGTGGTGGCCCTGGAAAGCACCATCATCTCCCACGGTATGCCCTGGCCCCAGAACGCGGAGACCGCCTTCGCCGTGGAGGATGTCATCCGGGCCCACGGGGCCGTTCCGGCCACCGTGGCCATTATCGGGGGCCGCCTGAAGGCCGGGCTGGATAAGGAGCAGATCGAGTACCTGGCCAAAAAGGGCCAGGCCGTGACCAAGGCCAGCCGCCGGGATCTGCCGGTGCTGTGCGCCCGGGGGCAGGACGGGGCCACCACCGTGGCCTCCACCATGATCGTGGCGGCTATGGCGGGGATATCCGTGTTTGCCACCGGGGGCATCGGCGGCGTACACCGGGGGGCCGAGGTGACGATGGACATCTCCGCCGACCTGGAGGAGCTGGCCCGCACCCCTGTGCTGGTGGTCTGCGCCGGGGCCAAGTCCATTCTGGATCTGGGCCTGACCCTGGAATACCTGGAGACCAAGGGGGTTCCCGTCTGCGGCTATCAGACCGACGAGCTGCCCGCCTTCTACACCCGCGTAAGCGGCTTCGGGGTGGACTTCCGGGCGGACACGCCGGAGGAGCTGGCCGCCGCCTTCGCCGCCCAGCGGGATCTGGGCTACCCCGGCGGTATGCTCTGCACAAACCCCATCCCAGAGGAGTACTCCATGGACCCGGCGGTGATCAACGCCGCCATCGACCAGGCCGTGGCGGACAGCGTGGCCCAGGGCATCAAGGGCAAGCAGGTGACGCCCTTCCTCCTGGCCCGGGTCAAGGACATCACCGGCGGGGACAGCCTGGAGGCCAATATTAAGCTGGTGCTGAATAACGCCGCCCTGGCCGCCGACACCGCCGCCGTGCTGGCGAAGGGAAAGTAAGAAAAAACACTTGACAATTCCCGTTGGGAAGTGTAAAATTACAGGTAAATTGAATCTCAAACCGATGACGGAGAGTAAGTAGCCCTTCCTTGTGTGGCACAGAGAGCCGCAGGCGCTGGAAATGCGGTACAGACAGGTTCGTGTGAATGGACTCCTGAGGGCAATCGGAAAGCGGGGCGTGTAGGTTCCGCTCTATGTGCGACGGAGAGGGCGCTCCGTGATCAACGCCGCCGTATGACAGTACGGAGCAAAGCGGGCGCGAAAGCGTCAAGCCGGGTGGCACCGCAGGATATGTTATTTCATCCTGTCCCAGCAGTATCATGCTGGGGCAGGATTTTTTATTCCTCCTGCCGCCGGGAAATATCACGCGGGCAATTAATTAATTTTATTAATTGTTATAAAA
>JAJQFY010000067.1 GCA_021200935.1 Oscillospiraceae bacterium | reverse complement strand
CCCGCCATAGAGCAGCACCTTATTCATATCGCCGCCCTGAATCCCGGAGTCGATAATTTCCGCCGTGACAAAGGGGATCAGCACCTCCATCAGCACCTCCAGCGCCGTAAACACCGGGCAGAGAATGGAGTCCCGCTTATACTCCTTCACCTGACGGCCAAGGGTTTTTAAGGTATTCATGATATGTTGTCTCATCCCTCCTGTTGAATTTTCACATTGATTCGTCCTTCATCTGCACTTTGAAAGCACACGATTGATTGTCCCAAACAAAAGAGCCTCACTCCTCCAAAGAAGCATACACCCGCAGAAGCAGGGATTTAAGCTGCTCCTGCTCCTGGCCGGACAGGTCTTTGAGAAGGATCGCCTCGTTTTGCCCCATCTCCTCATGGTGCGCCTCGCACAGCGCCCGGCCCGCCGGGGTAATCTGCACCCGCTTCACCCGCCGGTCATGGGCGTCGGCGTAGCTGGTGATAAGCCCCTTCTTTTCAAGCCGCACAGCCACCCCTGCGGCAGTGGACTGGGCCACCCCAAACCCACGCTCCAGTTCCTTCAGCGTGGCGGTGCCGTCCTTCGACTGAAACAGGATAATCAGCATTCTCATCTGAAAAAAGGTGATGTCATGCTTCTGCAGGGCGCTGTTGGCCCGTTTTTCCAGGGTGTCATTAATCCGCTTGATCAGCGCGCCGCACTCCACCTGGCCATCCGGCCCCAGATAACATTCATCCTCCCGCATCCTGTGTCTGCCCGCCTTTCATGCTTTCAAAATTTACAAGGTAAATCATAGCAAATCAATCGCCTGCTGTCAATAGCAAGCGATTGATTTTTCAATTTGTTCATAATTGCGCTCCCTCCGGGGCAGGATCATGTCTCCCGGAGAGGGTTCTTTTTGATTTGGGCATACCGCCGGGGGTATCGAATCGGGGTGGGAGCCATCTTTTCCACCACCAGGGCCGTGTGGGTGATGTCCGTGCCGGGGATGACGTAGGGATGGATCTCCCGGAGACTGCCCCCCAGGGTGCGGATGGCGTAATCCGCCTGGTCTGCCTCCTCCTGGCAGTCCGGCCCCTTCATGGCGATAAACAGGCCGCCCCGCCTCACCAGGGGCAGGCACAGCTCCGCCAGCACGTCCAGCTCCGCCACAGCCCGGCTAACTACAATGTCGAACCGCTCCCGAAGCTGCACCAGCTCCTCCGCCCGGCCCCATATGCAGTTCACATTCTCAATCCCCAGGCGGCGGCAGGAGGCATCCACAAAGTCCACCTTTTTCCCCACGCTGTCCATCACCGTCAGGTGCATATCCGGCTGAAGCGCCCGCAGGGGTATGCCGGGAAACCCGGCCCCGGAACCCACGTCCGCCACCCGCCTGCCGGAAAAATCCGCCACAGTCAGCAGGGCAGCGCTGTCCAAAAAATGGAGCCGGGCCATGTCTGCCGGGTCAGTAATGGCGGTCAGGTTCGTGATTCGGTTGGCGTCCGCCAGAAGCCGCCCATAGGCCGCCAGCGTCTCAACCGCTTCCCGCTCCGCCGGGATTCCCAGGGCCTCCAGCCCCGCTGTCAGGATGTTTTCCATTGCGTCTCCTTATATAAAAACGGAAAAAGGACGCGCATCAGGCGCATCCTTTTTGTGTTGTTGCTTCTGCCCTAGGGCTATTGTATCACACTCCGGGCCGTCTTTCAAGCCGGTACCAGGAAGCGAATGTCCCCCACCTGGGTCACGCAGTCGTACCCCTCCTCGCCGATGACACCGTCGTCTACGTCGTCGCCCTCGCGGGTGAAATAGGTGGCACCGCAGGCCAGGTCACAGCCCTCCAGGGCCAGCTTTGCCACGATAATCGCCGTGTCGTTCGGGGTCATGTAAACCATGCCATTGATGACCACGTCGAACTGATTTTTCGCGAAGATGACCTCATACACCGTGTCCGGGAAGGATTCGTCCGCCACCCGGTTCATAATCACGCTGCCGACAGCGGCCTGGGCCGCCAGGGACTCTCCCCCGGCCTCCGCGTAAATCACACGGCTGAGCCAATAGACATCCGTCTCGCTGTAATAGGCGGTTCCGCTGGTCAGGGGGGTAAGCTCCCCCTCCTCCACCGTAATACGCCATTCCACCCGGTCCCAGGCGACGGAAGCGCCTGTGCATTTTACCAGCGCCTCCACCGGCAGGCATATGCCGCCGTCTATGCTCTGCACGCCGCTTTCCACATACAGATACCGGCCATTGCAGGTGAAATAAATCGCCCCGGCCTCCGCCGTCAGGCTCAGCGCCTCCCCGGTCAGGGTCAGGCTGTCCCCGCTGTCACAGGCCGTGCCTTCCACGCCCAGGGCGGACAAAAATGCAGTCACATTCACATAGGGCGTTCCATCTATCAGCGTACACTCGCCATATTCCGTCTGCCCCACATAATAGGGAACAGTGGTGCGGTTATCCGTCACCTCAAGCTGCGGCATCTCCCCGGAGCTGTCGCCAAACACCACATAGCTCTCCGCCAGGGCCGCCGTCTCCGCCGACGCCTCTGCCGCCTCCGCCTGGGTAAAAACGGGCTTGCTCATCACCGCTGCCGTTAAAACCAGGGCACACGCCACAGCCAGCGATTTCTCCAGCCATTTTCTCTTCATCCAGCCGCCTCCTTTGAACCTGCCTATGGTTTTGCAGGATAGAATGCCCTGACTTTCATCAGGTACACTCTTATTATAGCGAATGGAAATTGTCGAATGCAATCGGCATTGTGTCTAAATGACAGCTTCAAAAACTGGGAATTGTGACAAATGCACAAGAACTTGTGCCGATTTTTAATATTTATGCCCAATAAAAATCAATATCTTGTGTCCTTAAATTGGAAAAAATTTGCTCCCACCCCCAAATTTGGCAAAAAAATTGGAAAAATCGTTTTTTATTCAGTTGTCATAATCCTAAATTATGGAAAGGAATTTTCAATTTTTCCGTCATTTTATGTCAACTGTTTCAGTGCCTTGGCGAGCTGATCGGGGCAGGATGTGGGCTTGCTGCCGCAGCGAATGCCCTCCAGGCGGGAAATGGCCTCCTGAACCGGCATGTCCACCACCAGGCGGGAAATACCCTGCAAATTTCCGTCGCATCCCCCCACTACCTCCACACTTTTGATGACGCCCTCCTCGGCTGTCACCCGCATCAGGCGGGAGCAAACGCCCTTGGGCTTGTACGTTACGGTCATTTTTATGTTTTCTCCTTTCCTGCCGCCAACGGCGAAATTTTTTTGCAAAAAAGATTCATATTCAAAATTTTCCCCGCATATACTTCATATAGGTACATTCCGCACGACGGATATAACAGAAGAAATGGGGGTCTGTCCATGAAAACCAAGCTGCTGTCCGCGCTGCTTCTGCTGTGCTGCTTCAGCGCGCTGGCCATCCTGTCCGGGGCCATCCCAGTGCTGGCGGAGGAGGAGTCCGAAGCCGCCGACACAGACGTTTCCGCCACGGAGGAAATCACCGTCCCCACGCCCGCCGCCACGGCGGAGCCGGAGCCAGAGCCGGAGCCGGAGCCGGGCATCACGCCCACGCCGGAGGCTACATATGTTCCCACGCCCGCGCCCACACCTACACCCGCACCCACGCCGGAGGCCACGCCCGTCCCCGCCATGCCGGACTGGAGCCTGGACACCACGGTTTTATCCACCACCGTCACTGGCGACGCCCTCAATAACGGCACCGATTACGAGGTGGATGTGTCCGCCCTGCTGGCGGAGGGGCTGCGCCTGACCCTTCCGGCGGAGGGGTATCAAATCCTCATTATGCACACCCACGGGACAGAGGCGTACACCCCGGAGGAGGACGACGTATACCAGGCCACCGCCGAATACCGCACCACGGACATCAGCTACAGCGTGGTGCGGGTGGGCCAGGCGCTGGCGGACAGCCTGTCCGCCTATGGGCTGCGGGTGCTGCACGACACGGAGCTGTACGACTACCCCAGCTACAACGGCTCCTACGCCCGCTCCGGCGAGGCCATCGAGGCGTACTTGGCGGAAAACCCCGGCATTGCCCTTGTCATCGACCTGCACCGGGACGCCCTGGGCGAGGGGGACACCATATACAAAACTGTGACCCAGGCCGCCGGGGAGACCGTGGCCCAAATCATGTTCGTCATGGGTTCGGACGTGAACCTGTCTCACCCCAACTGGCGGGAAAATCTCGCCCTGGCCCTGACCCTTCAGCAGACGGTGGCCCTTCGGTATGAGACCCTGATGCGGCCTACGACCCTGTGCGATTACCGCTATAACCAGCAGCTCACCACCGGCAGCCTTCTCATGGAGGTCGGCACCGCCGGGAACACCTTGCAGGAGGCCATCACCGCCGTGCAGCTTTTCGCGGACGCTGTGGCCCCAACCCTTTTGGGCCTGGTGGAATAAGCCGCCCGCAGGCCGGGCATACTATCATTATCCACCCCTACATAGCCATGGGCTATAGTTTATTATACCACCAGGGGGCAGAAAATGAAAGTATGGGATATTATGACAGACAGCATTGTCTCCATCGGCCAGCAGGAGCCGGTGTCCGCCGCCGCCAGGCTTATGAAGCGGCATAATTTAGGGGCGCTGCCGGTCTGCGGCGACGGTGGCCGTTTGCTGGGCATTGTCACCGACCGGGACATTGTCACCCGCTGCGTGGCGGTAGACCTCCCCGCCGGAAGCACCCAGATTCGGGAGGTGATGAGCCGGGGCGTAAACACCTGCGCCGCCGGGGACGACATAGACGCCGCCGCCCAGACCATGCGCCAGCAGCAGGTTCGCCGCCTGCCGGTCATGGACGGGGGCAGGCTTGTGGGCATGGTAAGCCTGTGCGACCTGGCCCGCCGGGACGCCTGCTCCATGGAGGCGGCGGAGGCGCTGGGGGATATATCCGCCAACATCCGAAGATGGTAAAACAGGGGCCTGAATGGAAACACAGTTTCGATTCAGGCCCCTGCCGCATGAACTTGTTAATCCGTTTCCGCCTCATCCCCGGTCTCGGACTCTGCTTCAGCGGTTTCCTCCGTTTCGCTGGCGTCGTCAGCTTCCTCTGTGGACTCTTCGGCTTCAGCGGATTCCTCTGTTTCGGCGGTTTCCTCCGTTTCAGGGGCTTCCTCCGTCTCGGCGGATTCTTCCGTTTCGGTGGATTCCTCGGTGTCGGCGGATTCCTCCGTTTCGGCGGCGTCTTCGGTTTCAGTGGATTCTTCCGTGGCAGTCTCCTCGGTCTCGGTGGTATCTGTTTCCTCCGTCTCATCGGAGGAGCTGCTGCATCCGACCATACAGGTCAGGCACAGGCATAACACAAGCATAATGGACAACAGCTTTTTCATGGTATAGCCTCCTGAATTTTTGATAATTCCACAGCCTGCGCGCTATCCGCACAAGCTCTGGTAAATTACGCTCCCAAATGTATAAGGGATTGTATGATAGGATTTTACAGAAAAAGCCATTTCCATGGGTGAATTAGATGTTACAATATTATTACATCTTTGTTAAGATTTGATTGTTCGCTCTCTCCCTTTCCTTGGCAGGAGCAGCACCAGGGCGATTCCGGCGGTCAGCGCCGCCGTTGCGGCCAGCCCGCCCTCCAGGCCGAAGCTGCCGCCGGTTATTAAATCACTGCCGCCGACGGAGGCGCTGAACAGGGACGGCCCCATGCTCCCGCCGCTGACCTGAACGCCCAAAACGTTTCCTTGGAAGAAATTCCAGGCACTGTGAAAGGCGCACGCCCCCCATATGCTGTCCCGCCGAAGCATATATGCCCCCGCCAGCACCCCGAACAGGGTCAGGTTCACAATGGCCAGGGCCGTGGCCCCGTCGTTTCCCAGGTGCAGCAGGGCAAAGACCACGGCGCTGATCCCCACCGCCGCCGCCAGGGGGACGCGGTTTGCCAGGGACACCATAAAATAGCCCCGGAGCATAAACTCCTCCCCAGCCCCCTGGATGAGAAAGCCCAGGAGGAACGGGATCAGCATCCCCCAGGAAACGCCGCTGTTCAGCCGGAAGGACATGGTGCCAAAGGCCGCCGCCAGCCCCGCCGCCGCGCACAGCGCGGCAGCGCCAGCGGCAAAGCCCAGCAGGTATTCCCTCAGCCAGCCCCTTTTCCTGCAGCCCATAGAGCGCGCAGGCCGCCGTTCCAGGCAGACACAGTATATAATCGGCACCGCGATTTCCGCGGCGCAGGCCAGCAGGGCCAGAAGGGTATACCAGGACTCGCCCGCCCCCATTCCCAGGCCCCACAAAATCCCCAGGGGCAGTCCGATGAGTATGCTCATCATGCCGCTGGATACCAGCATCACCCCCAGGAAAATAAGAAGCTGAAACACCAGACTGGGCTTTTTCGCCGCCAGCCTGGCCTGGGCCAGGGTCTCGCTCTCAAGGGCAAATCGTTGCAGCACAGCGCTCGTCTCCTTAACTAAATTCTACCGTCAGCACCAGGCCGGAGGTTCCCTGGGCATACTGCACGCTGCTGGCCCAGGACGGGGCCAGCTCAAACACGCCCTGACCGCTGAACAGATCCTCCACCGCCTGGTTCAGCGCCTCCGAATCGGCGAATTTGATTTGAAAGGCGTCCCCCAGATTCAGGGCCGCCAGGGCCGCCAGGTCATAATCCTCAAAATACAGGCCGTTCCAGCGGAAATAGTCATACGTCACCGCCGTGCAGTCCGGGGCGCTCTGCTCATCCTGGATGGTGTGGGTCAGCAGCAGCTCCGCCGTGGTGACGCCAAAAAACTCGTGAGACACCACGCTGGTGGAAAGGCCCGCATACACCGGGTCGTCCCAGGTCACGTCCACATAGTACCATTCCCCGTCCATGACCACGGCGTTCCACTCATGGGCGCCCCCCTCCAGCCCCTGGCCGGACACCCGGACGCAGGTCAGCCCCAGCCGCTGTGCCAAAAGCTGAAAGGCCCTGGCGTAGCCGGAGCAGACCGCGCTGCCGTTTACCAGCGCGCCGTAAGCGGTGGCGCAGTCAGGGATAGTGTCCTGATAATAATCGGAGGCGATCAGCGCCGCCTCCTGCTGGTCATAATCCACGGCGGCCACAAGATAGTCGTGGATAAACAGGGCCTTTTCATAGTCCGTGGCCTCGCCCAACTGGCTGACAATGGCCTCCGTCACCGCCTCCAGAGTCGCCTGCTTTCCCCGGATTTGCGCCGCCGTCTCCCCGGAGGCGCCTGGGGTCAGGGTGACGGTGGTTTCCCCGCCCTTGGTGACGGAAGACCACCAATAGCCGTCGCTGACCCAGAACAGCTCTGGATGCTCCGCCACCACCTGCTTATAGGCAGCCGCCGCAGCCTCCCCCTCGCAGTTATCCAGTACGATCTCCGTCTCGTAATTTTCCAGGCCGGTGAGGACCTGCTCATACAGCTCCTCCGCGCTTAGAGGTGACGCGGCAGCGGTCTCTGTCAGCGCCGCAGCCGCCGTGAACAGGGCGTCCGCCGCGCTCCCAATGCCAGCCGCCGCCTCCCCCAGGGTACAGCCGGGCAAAAGAAGAAGCAGCAGCGCCGCCAGAATCCAGCGCCAGGGTCTTTTCATGGGCGTTCCCCTTCGTCCCCCTCCAAATGGACGGAAATATAGGTATGCCCCATGGCGGGCAGGAGCTTTTCCACTAAATCCGCCGTCCGAAAGCGGACGGAGCTGGTGTTGACGCAGGGGTGGCAGGCGAACATCTCCTCCCCCAGCACGTCCTCGTCGATGACGAGCTGGACATGGTTTTCCCTGTCGTTCGCCAGTCCCAGCACAGACACGCTGCCGGGGGTGACATCCAGGTATTCCTCCATATTCTCCGCGTCGGCAAAGGACAGCCGCGCCACCCCAAGCTGATGGGACAGCTCCTTGGTGCGGAAGGGCTTATCCCCCGGCATAATGAGCAGGTAGAAGCTGGTCTTCTGGCGGTTGCACAGAAACAGGTTCTTGCATATATGCACCTGCAAAATCCCGTCCACGCTGGCGCAGACCTCCATGCTGGTGGCGGGCCGGTCGGGGTGGTCGGTGCGGTCAAACGCCACCCCCTGGCCGTCCAGCAGGCGATAGGCCCGGATTTCCTTGTCAAGCCGCCCGGTCATATCCAGGGGCGAACCGTGTATAAGCTCCATGTTCTTCTCCTTACTGTACAATATAGGTCTTTCGCAGGGCGACCCGGTCTATTTTGTCGTTGATGGTCATAGGCAGCCGTTCCAGGCGCACATAGCGGTTTGGCATCATATAGGAGGGCAGCTTTTCCCGCAGCCGCGGCACCATAGCGACCTCGTCCTCCTCCCCCACATAGAGGCAGTATATCTCGTCGTTTTCCTCGTCGAACAGGCAGCAGCCGTTGGACACGGAGGGGATGGACAGCAGGATGTTCTCGATCTCCCCAAGCTCCACCCGGTAGCAGCCCTGGTGCTTTATCTGGAAATCCTTCCGGCCCAGAAACAGCAGCTCGCCCCGCTCGTTATATTTCGCCAGGTCGCCGGTGCGGTACATTCGCTCAGAAAAGGCCCGGTTCAGCGGATTTTGGACAAAGGCCCTGGCCGTCTGCTCCGGGCTGTTGTAATACCCCAGAGACAGGCAGGTGCCAAGGACACAAATCTCCCCGGTCTCGCCCTCCCCCACAGGCTGGTCGCCCTGGTTCAGCAGCAGCAGCCGGGTGTTCTCGCAGGCTTTGCCGATAGGAAGGGGTTCATCGTCGTCAAAGGGGCGGTCTACGACATAATAGGCGCAGACGTCGGTGATCTCCGTCGGGCCGTACATATTGCAGAAGCTGGCATTTGGCAAGGCCCGCCGCCACTGGTTTAGCTGCCGGTTCGGCATGACCTCCCCACAGAAATACACCCGCTCCAGGCTGGTGGGCTGGGTGGTTTCCAGAATGCCGGAATTGGCAATGGCAATCAGGGCCGACGGCACAAAAAAGATGGTATTAATGCTATGCTCCCCCAAAAAGCGCATCATAGACTTGTGGAAGGAGAAGCACTTTCGCGGAATGATCCAGGTGGTGGCCCCATTTTTCAGGGTGCTGTAGATATCCAGCGTGGAGTTATCGAACACAAAGGGGGCCTGGTTTCCAAAAACACAGTGTTCGTCTATCCCCAGGGTGCTGTGGAGCCACTCCGCATAGTCTATCATGCTGCGGTGGCTGATGGTGACGCCCTTGGGTACGCCGGTGGAGCCGCTGGTGAACAGCACATATAACAAATCCGTGTCCACATGGGCGGCCCGAACCGCCGCCAGCAGCCCCTCGTCCTCCGCCGTTTCACAGGCGTCCTCAAAGAGGGCGGCGGGGACGTCCCCCGCCAGGGCCTGGGCCGTTCCGGCGTTTTTCCCGTCATAAAACACAAAGGCGGGGTGCAGGGTGTCGAATATAAGCCGCACACGGTCGGGGGGCATTTTCGTGTCCAGGGGGACATAAAAGCACCCGGCGCTGACCGCCGCGAAAAAGGCCGCCAGGCAGTCCGGCGTTTTTTCCATAAACACCGCCACCGGCAGGCCCCGCCCAATGCGTCCCGCCAGGCAGCTCCCCGCCCGCCGGGCTTTCTCCCGAAGCCGGGCGAAGGTCAGGGTCGTTTTCTCGTCTCCAAAGGCAAGTTTATCAGGAACCCGCGCCGCCGAGGCGTCCAGGTATTCCAATACGTTGGTTATCATAGCCGTTTTCTCTCCGCTTTTCCGTGGATTTTGATGGTGCTATTATATACTTTTGGCCGCCCGCCGTCAATCCAGGCCCCGTTTTCTGCGAATTGCCATGAATCATCAAAACGCACAAAAAATTGCCTTTCATATCCGGGGCAAAAATGCAGAACATATAGCCGGACAAGTCAAGAGGGCGGCAGCGCGACATGGCCAATGGCCGTTTCGGACAGCCGATCCTCCCCGTCCAAAGCAGAGAAAAGGAGATGCGATGAAATGTCTAATTCTAATAATCTTGTGAACCCTAACGCCCGCGAGGCCATGGATCGCTTCAAGATGGAGGCCGCCTCCGAGGTGGGCGTCAACCTGAAGCAGGGCTACAACGGCGACCTGACCAGCAAGCAGGCCGGTTCCGTCGGCGGTCAGATGGTCAAGAAAATGATCGAAGCCTACGAAAACGGCATGAAGTAATCGGGTCTCACGCCATTTTCCCATGACGCACAGGATGGGTGAAGAAACCTTCACCCATCCTGCTGTTATTTTGCTGCGTATTGCGCCACAGCAAAACCCCCGACAAAAGGTATGCTTCCTTCTGTCGGGGGTGCGCTTCACGTTATTTCAGCCCGGCGTGGCCTTTTACCCGAAGGCGGCTGGCGGCGCGGGCCAGGTTTGCCTGGGCGCTGCGGTATTCCACAATGCTGCGGCGCTGGAGCATGGCCTCGCGGGCCTGGTCGGCGGCACGGCGGGCGCGGTTTTCGTCTATCTCCTCCGGCCTTTCGGCGGAATCCACCAGCACAAGCACCTCGCCGTTTTCAATTTTGAACAGCCCCTCGGACACGGCGACCTCCTGCATCTCCTGGCCGGGAACCCGGTAGAGCAGAGACCCCGGCACCGCGGCGCTGATAAGATCCCGGTGTCCGGCCCAAATGCCGTATTGCCCCCGGAGGGTGGGGATGACCAGCGACTCGCATGGCCCCTCATAAAAGACGCGGCCAGCCGACAGGATATAGACTTGGAAAGACCTCATATCACTGCCCCTCCAGCTCCGCCGCCTTCTTCACCACATCGTCAATGGTTCCTACGTTGTAAAACGCCGCTTCAGGGTATTCGTCCATGGCCCCGTCCACAATGGCCCCAAAGCCCCGGACGGTCTCGGCCAGCGGCACATACACGCCGGGCAGGCCGGTGAATTTCTCCGCCACATGGGTGGGCTGGGCCAGAAAGCGCTGTATTTTCCGGGCGCGGGCCACGGTCTGGCGATCCTCCTCGCTCAGCTCCTCCATGCCCAGGATGGCAATGATGTCCTGAAGCTCGTTGTATTTCTGCAATATCTCCTGCACCCGGCGGGCCACCCGGTAATGCTCCTGGCCCACAATATCCGCCTCCAATATCCGAGAGGTGGAGGCCAGGGGGTCAACCGCCGGGTAGAGACCCTGCTCCGCGATTTTCCGGCTCAGAACCGTGGTGGCGTCCAGATGGGTGAAGGTGGTGGCGGGGGCCGGGTCTGTCAGGTCGTCCGCCGGGACATACACCGCCTGGACAGAGGTGACGGAGCCGCTCTTGGTGGTGGTAATGCGCTCCTGGAGGGCGCCCATCTCCTGGGCCAGGGTGGGCTGATAGCCCACGGCGGAGGGCATACGGCCCAGCAGGGTGGACACCTCGCTGCCCGCCTGGACGAAGCGGAAGATGTTGTCGATAAACAGCAGCACGTCCTTATGCTCCTGGTCGCGGAAATACTCCGCCATGGTCAGCCCGGACAGGGCCACCCGCATACGGACGCCGGGGCTTTCGTTCATCTGGCCGAACACCAGGGCGGTCTTATCCAGAACGCCGCTCTCCTGCATTTCCAGCCAGAGGTCGTTGCCCTCCCGGCTGCGCTCGCCCACGCCGGTGAAGACGGAATAACCCCCCTGCTCCATGGCTACGTTATGAATCAGCTCCTGTATCAGCACGGTCTTGCCCACGCCCGCGCCGCCGAACAGGCCGATTTTGCCCCCTCTTGGGTACGGCCCCAGCAGGTCTATGACCTTGATGCCCGTCTCCAGCAGCTCCACCGTGGGGCGCTGCTCCTCAAAGGACGGCACGGGCCGGTGTATTTCCCACCGGGGGGCCGATTCCGGCACCGGCTCGCCGCCGTCGATGGGCTGGCCCAGGACGTTGAACATCCGGCCCAGGGTACACTGCCCCACCGGCACCTGGATGCCCGTTCCGGCGGCTGTCACCTCCATGCCCCGGCGGAGCTTTTCGCTCCCCGCCAGCATGACGCAGCGCACAGTCTCCCGGTCAATGTGCTTGGCCACCTCCATGACCCGCTCCTCCCCGTCCACCTGAACGGTGAGGGCCTCCTTTATTTTCGGCAGGCTTCCGGCCTGGAACGACACGTCCACCACCGGGCCTGATATTTCCGCAATGATTCCCTTGTTCACAGGCTCCTTGCCTCCCTATCGTGCTTTTGCCGCTGGGCCTTCGCCCCGGCGGACACCTCCGTTATCTCGTTCGTAATGGCGGCCTGCCGCACCTGGTTGTATTGGACGGACAGGTCTGTCAGGATTTCATCCGCGTTCCGCCCGGCGGCGCTCATGGCGTTCATGCGGGCGTTCTGCTCGCTGCAAAAGCTGTCCACCAGGGCGCTGTAAATAAAGCCGCCTACATAGCTGTACATCACGTTATCCAGCACCGCCTCCACCGAGGGGGCAAAATCCAGGGATCCCGCCAGCTCCTCGTCCTCATCGGTGAGGAAGTGGGCCCGGTGAAAGGGTACCAGCCGGGTGCTGATGGCCTCCTCGGTCAGGCTGTTTTTCATGTCCGTATAGATGACATATATCTTCGACAGCTTCCCCTCGTTGAACATATCCAGCATACAGGCGCTGATCTCCCTGGCCCGCTCCAGCGTGGGGTTCTGGGCCGTGTAGAGAAAGCTCTGCTCGATGGGGATATGCCGCCGGGCAAAAAACTGGCGGCCATACTCCCCCACCACGAACAGCCGGACGTCCGGGTGGTCATTCATCAGCTGCATCGCCTGCTTTATCACGTTCATGTTATAGGCCCCGGCCAGGCCCTTGTCCGCCGTGATGACCAGCACCCCATAGGTACCCTCCGGCAGCGGGCTGCCGTCCGCAGGGTAAAAATACCGATTTTCAACATCCGATACGGTGCGGAAGATACGCTTTATCTCCCGGCGCAGGGCGTTGAAATAGGGCCGGGTGCGGTCAAGGTCGCTTTTGGCCTTCCGCATTTTGGTGGAGGCGATCAGATACATGGCGTTGGTAATCTTTTTCGTCTCCTGTACGCTTTGGATGCGGTTTTTAATCTCCTTGGTGTTGGCCATCCCACATCACCACTTTCCCGCTGAAACAAACGCCTTGGCAAGGCTTTCAATCTCCTGCCGCATATTGGCCGTGAGCTGGCCGGTCTCGTCGATCTCCCGGCACAGAACGGGGGCTTTCTCCTCCACATAGGCCGCAAGGCCCTTGGCGCAGGCGGTAATTTGGGCGGTGGGAACCTCCTGAAGGCAATGGGCCAGGGCGGACACCAGCAAAACCACCTGCCGGTGCTGGCTGAGGGGATTATACTGCTCCTGCCGCAGCAGGGCCATCAGCCCCGCCCCATGAACGAGCTGACGGCGGGTCACGTCGTCCAGGTCGCTGGAAAACTGGGTAAAGACCTCCATCTCCCGGTACTGGGCCAGCTCCAGCCGCAGCGTTCCGGCGGCGGATTTCATGGCCTTTGTCTGGGCGTCCCCGCCCACACGGGACACGGACAGGCCCACGTTCACCGCCGGGCGCTGACCGGCGAAGAACAGGTCGCTCTCCAAAAATATCTGCCCGTCGGTAATGGAAATGATGTTTGTCGGGATATAGGCCGACACATCCCCGGCCTGGGTCTCCACAATGGGCAGGGCTGTCAGACTGCCGCCCCCCCTGGCGGCGGACAGATGCGCTGACCGCTCCAAAAGCCGGGAGTGGAGATAGAACACGTCCCCCGGATAGGCCTCGCGGCCAGGGGAGCGTTCCAGCAGCAGGGACATGGCCCGGTAGGCCACGGCGTGCTTGGAAAGGTCGTCGTAGACGATCAGCACGTCCCGGCCCTGGTTCATAAAATATTCTCCCATAGCGCAGCCCGCGTAGGGGGCGATATATTGCAGGGGCGCGGGGTCGCTGGCGCTGGCCGTCACGATGATGGAATAATCCATAGCTCCCCGGCGGCGCAATGTCTCCGCGAGCTGGGCCACGGAGCTGGCCTTCTGGCCGATGGCAACGTAAATGCAGACAATATCCTTCCCCTTCTGGTTCAGGATAGTGTCCAGGGCAATGGCGGTCTTGCCGGTCTGCCGGTCGCCGATAATCAGCTCACGCTGGCCCCGGCCAATGGGGAACATGGAGTCGATGGCCAAAAGCCCGGTCTCCAGCGGCGTATTCACCGGCTGGCTGTCTATGATGCCGGGGGCGGGGCTTTCCATAGGCAGATAGTCCTGGGCCTCGATAGGGCCAAGGCCGTCGATGGGCTGGCCCAGGGTGTCCACCACCCGGCCCAGAAATCCCTCGCCCACAGGAACACCGGCCTCCCGGCCTGTGCGCTTGACCTCGCTTCCGGCGGACACATACTGGTCGTCTCCAAATAGAATGCAGCCGATATGATCCCGGCGCAGCTCCTGCACCATGCCCCGCACGCCGGAGGAGAACAGCAAAATTTCCCCGTAGGCCGCCTCATCCAGGCCGCTGACCGTGGCAATGCCGTCCCCCACCGTCAAAACGGTGCCGGTCTGCTCCGCCAGCGCCTCCGGCGTCCAGCTCTGAAGGGTCTCCCGCAGGAGGGGAATCACGTCCCCCTGGCTTTGCTGAACCGCCGCCGTCCATTTTTCCTTGAGCTGACGCAGCCGCTCCGCCGCGTCCCATTTGTACACGTCCGCTCCGGCCTCCAGCCGGAACCCGCCGGGGATGGAGCCGTCCTCCACCCATTCCAGGGAAACGCTTCCGTACCGCTCCCGCAGGAAGGACAGCAGCTCCTCCCACCGGGACGGACTGGGCCGTTCCGCGCTGTAAAGCACGGCCCGAAGCGTCTCCTCCTGGGGCACGGTTTTCTTAGTTCTCCCCATGGCTCCCGTCTCCTTTTGCCGCGCTCAGGAAGGAGCCGTAGGCCCCGTCCAGCCCGTCCCTGCCGGACACCAGCTTTTCGGCGGCCTCGGCGGCCAGCCCCGCGATATCCTTTTGGGCGGCGGCCACAATGCGCTCCCGCTCCGTCTGGGCGGTAACGCGGGCATCGGAAATCAGCTTATCCGCCTGCTCCTTGGCCGCCTGGATCTGGCTTGCGGTCTCGCGGGCCAGGGCCGCCTCGGCCTCCGCCCGTTTTTCACTGATCTCCGCCTCTGTGTCCGCCAGCTTCGCCTGGTATTCCGCCTCCATGGCTTCCGCCTGGGCCAGCTTTTCGGCGGCCTCGTCCGCCGCCTCCTGATAATGGGCGGTGCGCTGATCCATGAATTTCTTCACCGGCTTATACAGCAGCAGGTACAGCCCCGCAATCAGTATGACGAAGTTAAACAGGTGCAGCAGTATCTGCTGCCAATCAATATTCAGAGGAATGTTCATGCCTGTCTCCTTTCCTCTCCGATTCTATCCCCGTCCCCCATTATAGGACAAAGATGATAAGGATGGCGACGATCAGGGCGTAGATAATGGCCGTCTCGATAAACACCAGGCCCAGCATAAGGCTGGTACGGATCTGGCCGGTGGCCTCCGGCTGGCGGGAAATGCCCTCGGCGGACTTACCAATGGCAATGCCCATGCCGATGGCGCCTGCGGCGGCGGCCAGGCCGATGGCGATAGCAGCAGCCACAGCCTTGGCCCCGGAAGCGGAATCCGTGGTCTCCACCGTCTCGGCGGCGGTCTCCGCCGCCTCTCCATCCGCCAGGGCGGGGGCGGCCAGGGCCAGCACCAGCACGATTGCCAGCAGCAGCACCGGCAGCGTCTTCATCATGGATTTCATGGTTTTCATAGATATAACCTCCGTTTTTTTATCAAAGCATTTTTATAATGTATGGGTTCATGGCGTCAGGCCGCCGCCTGGGACGCGCCGTCGGCTTGGGATGCTTTCAGCTTTTTGGATTTTTTGGTTTTCGGCTTTTCCTCCGCCCGCTCGGACACCTCTCCATAGAACAGAGCCGTCAGCATGGTCAGCACATAGCTCTGGATCAGGGCATGGAGCAGGGTGAACAGCACCCCCACAATCACCGGCAGCACAAAGCTGAGGGCCGTGTAATAATACACCAGCTCCGTCACCAGCAGGCCGCTGAGCAGCGCGCCAAAGAGACGGAAGCTCATGGAGATGGGCAGGGAGAAATCCTTCAGGGTCTTCCCCACGCCCTTGAAGCCGTTTCCGGCAATGCCCCCGGACAGGATAACCAGGTAGGAGAAGCACCCCACGGCGATGGCCCCGTTAATGTCCGACAGGGGGGCGGGCAGGGCGATGGACAGCCCGTCTGTCGTCACCACCTGGAGGCCGAACAGCTCGAAGATGGTTCCCACAAAGATATAGGTTCCGGCGGCAAAGATATAGGCGCCCAGGAATTTGTTCCGCTGGGGACTGTTGGATTTCGCCATGCCGTCAAACATCCCTACCAGCTCCTCGATTAAAAGCTGGAATTTTCCCGGCACATACTTGAACCGGGGAATGGCGAAAATCCGAATCAGGGCCGCAAGCAGCAGCAGCACCCCCACCACCACGCAGGAGGATATATCGGCCGGGTTCACGTCCTTCAGCCCCAGGAAGCTGACCCTGTTGTCCTCGTGAAGCACCGCGTCCTTCATCACCTGCCGGATGGATTCCTCCTCTCCCCCGGAGCCGGTCAGGAATATCCCCGCCAGGAGCGCCGCCAGAATGACGCACACGGCGATGATAAAGCCTCGTTTCTGTTTTTTGCTCAAGTGTCTCCCTCCAAATTCTGCCTCCCGCCCCCGGCGGAACGGGAACGATTTGTTAATAAAATGGTGTTTTCTTCCTCTTGGCTTTTCTTCTTTTCCCGGAATTTCAGAAAAAAAAGAAATGTCCCTTTGCCGTCCGACATTTAGCAAAGTGACATTTAGTGTCTTCTACCCTTATTTTTGTTTTG
>JAJQFY010000128.1 GCA_021200935.1 Oscillospiraceae bacterium | reverse complement strand
ACGTCCTGATCCTCAGCCGCTGTGTTCACCATCTGGTTTCGGCTGCTGGTGTAGAACCACAGGCCCTCGTCCTCGGCCAGGGTCACGCCGTCGGCGTTCTGGAGATTCTCCACGTCCACGCCCATTTCAGCCAGCTCCTCCTGGGTATAGAACACCCAAGTGGCCTCCGGCAGCGTGTCGCCCCAGCTATACTCGCCGGTGCCGCTGCAATATACCTCGATGGTGTACGCGTGAATGTTGAACTTGCCGTAGGCATAGTCAATCAGCTCCGCCGTGGTGGGATAATCGTCATAGGAGCTGGAGCTGTAGAAGTCACGGCCAGTGCCTTCCGAAGCGGCCTCAGCCATTGCCGCAGCGGTCTCCGCCATGAAGGGGATCTCCGCGTCGTCCTCCTCGGTCTCGTCGTAGGCGCGGTAGCACCAGGGATAGAGAACGGACTGCTCGCCGGTGTGCAGAACGGTCAGCGCGTTGATTTCATGGGTTTGCAGGAACTGCTGAACCGCCTGAACCTCCGGCTCGGTAGCCGGGCCGGTGCCGTTGGTGGTGGTAACAGAACCAACCAGAGAGACATCGTCCAGGACATCGGTCTCAATGTCGTAGCGGCCCCACTGATAGTCAAAGGTACGGTTCAGGTCAATGCCGCTGTTGCGGGGGTCGTCGCCCAGAATGCCGTTGCCGTCCCAGTCGGAGCTTTCAGTGCCAAAGGCTACCATGCCCTCCGGCAGGTTATAGGGGCTTTCCGGCTCCATGTCGGCAGTGCCGCCGTAAAGGGTGGCGATAAAGCCGTCCCCGTCGATGTCGTTATAGGGGTCGCTGAAAACCACGCCGTCCCCGTTCAGGTCGCGGGGCCGCAGGTTCTGCCGGGTGTTGATAACAAAGGACTGCTCATAGCCGTCCGGGTTAATGCTGGGAATCACATAAATAATGTAGTTATCCAGCAGATTCTGCACATACTCCGTCTCGGAGTTCAGAAGCATCCACCAGGCAAAGTACATGGCGCAGGACGCGGCCTCCCGCTCGCCGCCGTGAATAGGCCCGATAACGGCAATGCCGGTCTTGTCCTCCTCGGAAATCTCTTGGTTGGTGATTTCAAGGCACCACAGGTCACGCTCCTGCCAGGAGGTGCCGATGGAATACAGGGTGGAAATCTCAGGATAGGCCTCCGCAAGCGCCTCCACCTGATCCTCCAGCTCCGCGTAGGCGTACCGCACAGTCCAGTCGATCTCAAGCCCTTCCGGGATGACCTCCGGCGTGCCGGGTACCTCAAGGACGGCCTCGCCGCTGGCTTCAGCGCTGGCCTCGTCGCTGGCCGCGAATGCGGCTGTGCCGGACAGCATCAGCGCAACCGCCAACACCGCGCAGAGCAGCTTGCTCAAAGAACTTCTTTTTTTCATACTGCTTTTCCCTTCTGTTAAAAATGATTTCAGCCCAATGATACGTCCGGGTCAGGAAGGGCCGCAGCGCTCCCCGCCGTTCTGACTCATTAGCGCATTACCATTATAAAGCGTTACATCAATAAAATCAAGTGATTTTGCGAAATATTGCAAACTTATTGGTGACAGGGCGCTGTGGCACATACCGTTCTTGACATTTCAGCGATTTTATTTAAAATAAGGGAGTAAAGCAGGAGGAGGCGTATTCCTATGGACATCAATCAGCTAAAGTATTTCATCACCGTGGCCCAGACGCTGAATTTTTCCGAGGCGGCGCGGCGGTGCGGCATCACCCAGCCATCCATCAGCCACAGCATTGTGGAGCTGGAAAAGCAGCTTGGCGCACCGCTGTTTCTCCGCTCCCGGAAAGCGGTAGCCATGACGGACGCGGGCCGGGAGCTTCTGCCGCGAGCCATCGAGATTGTGGATATCGCGGAAAAGACCGCGCTGCGGATCCGCCGGATGGAACAGGGGGACTCCGGCAGTCTGTCTATCTCCGCCCTGACCACCTGCAGCGCTGTGCTGTCCCGGTGCCTGACCGTTTTCTCCTCCCGCTATCCAAATGTTTTGACGGATATATCCTTCACCTCTGGCCGGGGGCAGATGGCCGCCATGAGCGAGGCGAAGTACGACTTCCATTTTGCCGAGCGGGAGATGGTTCCCGCCGGGGACAGCTTCGATATGCTCCCATCCCACACTGACCGGCTGTGCGTCGCCATCCCCGCTGGGCATCCCCTGGCGGATATGACGTTGGATTTCTCTAAGCTCCAGAACGAGCGGTTTATCGCCGTTTCCGAATCAGACAGCCCCGGCCTGTACCGGCAGATTATGGAGGTCTGCGCCGCCAGGGGCTACCGGCCCAGTGTGGTGTGTACCTACGACCGGGCGGAGGCAGTGGTTTTGTCCGTAGGGGCGGGCATGGGTGTTTCCATCATCCCGGAGGGCATCAGCCGGGTGTTTTACGCGGAAAACGTCCGCTTCATCCCCATCCCCGGCGACGACGCGGTGCGAACCTATGTAATCGCCTGGCGCAAGGCCATGCCAAACCCCGCCGCCAAGCTGTTTCTGGACGCGGTGCGGGAGCAGTTTTCGGAGGGGCAGGGCTGACTGGTGCGCTGAATGGGGATTACGAACGGGGCGCATCCACGTCCAGTTCCCCGGTGTGCAGCTTTTCCTGAAGCCGGTGAATCAGCTCCTCCAGGAGGGGTGTGTTGTTTTTTTCCAAGTACGCGCAGACCACGCTTTGGTATGTGCCGGTTGGCACAAAACGGTATTTTTCCGGGTGCATTAGCTGAAGCCGCTTGTCGATCAGAGCCACGGCGTCATTGGATTCCACGGCGGCCAGGCCGCTTTCCAGGTTATCCACAGGGAAGAAGCCCTTTGGCTTAATGTGCAGGAGTGGCAGCACCCGCGTCAAAAAATCATCGGAGGCATCGCCCTGCCGGGACATGACCCGGCAAATCATCTGCCCGGAAAGCTCCCGTGGCCGCAGTGTCTCTCGGTCTGCCAAGGGATGAAAGCGACTGATGACAAAAACCGCCTCCACCAGGCAAAGCTCCGTATACTGTACGCCCAGCCTTACATCCATTGCGTGATCCAGCGTGACGATAGCGTCCACCCGGCCATCGGACAGCCGCGACAGCAGCGCCGGATTGTCCAGCCTGACCAGCGTCACCTCCAGATCCGGGTGCTGGCGCTGCATTTCCTTCACCACAGCGGTAAGCTCATCCAGCTCCAGGCGCTCCAGCAGACCCAAAGTCAGGGATTTCTTTTGCGTTTGGAGCTTTTTCGCCTGGGTCAGGGTTTTTTGAAACCGCTCCTGCGCGCCGCTGAGAAATGTGTAAATCAGCTCCCCGCTGGGCGTAAGGCTGACCCCTCGGTTGGTTCTGTCGAAAAGCACCACGCCCAGTTCCTTTTCCAGCGCGGTGATCTGCTTGCTCACCGCCGGTTGGACCACATAAAGCTGCCGGGCCGTCTCGGAAACGCTCAGTGTCTGGCACAGATGAAGAAAATATTGGATTTGAAGGCTGTTCATCACGCACCCCCTGTTGAATCTGCCTCCACGATATACCTTTTTGCTAAGATTGTCAAGAAAGTGGCTGTATCAAAGAATCGTTTGATACAGCCACTCTTTTATTTATTGTGGTATTCGCGGTGTTACTCGTAGTGCGCGTAGGGCGCGGGAATGGCAGGCTGGCCGGTTGGGTACACGGACTGGCCGTCGTAGTGATACACCGGGGTCTCGCGGGGACGATCCGGCGTCACGGGGAAAAACGCCCAATCATAGGCTGGCGCCTCCGTCCAGGAAACGTCATATTTGGTGAGGAAGAAGGGATAAAACCGCATATGCCAGATTTTCCACTGTCCATCCTCCAAAATGAAATCCACGGCGTACTTGCCCCATCTCCAATAGCCCTGGGGATGCTCGTCTCCCTCGCGCCAGGTATCCGCGCCGGAGGACACCCAAACGCCCTTGGCGGTCTGCCCGTCCTCCGCCACCTCTACAATCGGCGTGTCCACCGTATACAGCATCATAATGCCCTTGAGCTGGTTTTCGTCCATGGCGTTTCTGTCGCCAAAATCCTGAAGATAGCAGCGCTCCACGCCCTTGCGGCCATCGTATATGCCCCAGGGCATCTCCAGCAGGCAGTCCTCCCGCTGAGACCACAGCTCCACCAGCTTTTGGTTCAGCCAGGCCACGCCGTAATACATAACCTTTCCCATCAGGTTCTTGCAGTCATGTATCGCCATCTGACGCTGAAGCTCGTGGGTCAGCGCCTCCAGATTCGCGTCTGTCATTGTTCGCATATCCTCCTTTACCAGGTGTAGCCTACGTCATCGTAGGTCTTATAGGGAGCCGGGGGCGCTGGCTGGTCGTCCGGGTACCGCCCGTTCGGGTCGTAGTTCCAGATTGGCCGCTCCAGCGGGTGGTCGCAGGTCGTGTCCAGCATAAATCCGTCATAGGGCGGCACATCCGTCCAGCAGGTGTCATAGGGCGCCTGGAACAGCGGGTAAACCTTCATTTTCCAGATTTTCCACTGTCCGTCTTCCAGGATGAAATCCACGCCGTATTTGCTCCAGGCCCACATACCCTGCGGCCCCTCAGGCCCTTCGTTTGCTGTCTCAAAGCCGGGCGAGATCCACACGCCGCGGGCTGTCTGCCCGTCCTCCGCCACCTCGATGACCGAGGTTCCAATGCAGTGTACGCACAGCAGGCCGTGCAGAAGCTCCTGAATCTCCGGCATGGAGCGGTCGCCGTGATCCTTCAGGTAGCAGCACTCCACGCCCGCGAAGCCCTCGTAAGCGCCCCAGGGCATTTCCAGCTTGCAGTCCTCCCGGTGTGTCCACAGGTTCATATATTCAATATGCCGCATCTCCGCATGAAGGGAGACGTAAACGCTCATTAGCTGCTCGCACTTCTGGGCCGCGCCCAGGCGATCCAGCTCAAAGGCCAGTTGTTCCGCTGTTTTCACTTTGCTCTCCTCCTTACCAGATATATCCGACATCCGCGTAGGTCTTATAGGGAACCGGCGGCAGCGGCTCGTTTTCCGGGTAAATGTAATCCGGGTGGTAATTCACCGCGTCACGGGCCGGTCTGTCGCAGTGGGTCTCCTGGACAAAGCCCTCGTAGGGCGGCACGTCCGTCCAGCAGGTATCGTAGGGCGCCTGAAACACCGGGTACACCCTCATCCGCCAGACCTTCCACACGCCGTCCTCCTGAATGAAGTCCGCGCCGATTTTGCTCCAGGCCCAGGTGGCCTCCCCCTTGCCGTTCTCCGCAAAGGTCTCCTGGCCGGGGGAGAGCCAGCAGCCCCTGGCGGTTTCCAAGTCATCCGCTACCTCTATCACCCCAGTGGTATGGGTGTGCATGGGGAAAAGCCCGATCATAAAGTCCCAAATCTCCGGGTAGCTGCGGTCGCCGTGGTCGAGCAGATAGCACCGCTCCACGCCCTTGTAACCGTCATAGCTTCCCCAGGGCATATCCAATATGCAGTCGTCACGCTTGGACCACAGCTTCAAATAATCCAAATGCCGCATGGATGTGTGGAAAAAGGAATATCGGCCCATGATATTTTCGATTTCACGCACCGCTCTCATTTTTTCATAGCCCTGGTTTAATTCCTCCAGCGTCATAATATTTGCCATAAAAGCAACCCTCCTTAAATTGAAAAAGCTGGTTGTATCTGTTTGGGAGCTAAACCGCTCCCCTGCATTCCCGATCTACGTTTTTAGTTTAACATCACGGGGGCAAAATGTAAAATATCTCGTTTTCTTCAGCGCTATTCCAAAATGGTTATGACACAACTATAACCGTTTTGGAATAGCGCAATTTCTAAACGGATATTTTACAGCCTGCTCTCCTTCATGTTATATTGTTGGCAAAAGCAGAGCCTGCCGCCCACCTGCGGCGTTCCGCTTACCCTGTATTCCCTTGCCTGCACTCATCCAAACCCAAAAAATCATAGAAAAGTAGAGGTGTCCCATGATAGGCGTTATTGGTATACTTATTGCGTTTGTCTTTCTGTTTTATTTTTCCATCAAGGGTCTTAACCTGACCTATCTGTCCCTGATTGCCTGCGTCATCATAATGGTAACAAACGGTATGCCGATTGTTTCCACCATTTCCGACGTAGTAATGTCCGGGGTAGGCACACAGGCCGCTTCCCTTCTTCTGATTTATCTGCTGGGCGGTATTCTTGGCGCGCTGTTTGTCAATTCCGGGGCCGCCACCTCCATCGCCTCCGGCTTGCTGAATCTGTTCGGCAAAAACGCCAGCGTTCAGCGCCGCCAGATGATCGGCCTGATCGTCGCCTTTGTAATCGGCGCTGTGCTGACCTACTGCGGCATTGACAACTTCTCCGTCATCTTCACCATGATGGCCATTGTTTCCAGCCTGATGCGGGAGACCAACATCCCCCGCCGCTATCCGCCTGTGCTTCTGATCGCCCCCACGGCAGTGGGTGCGCTGATGCCCGGATCTCTGTATATCGCCTCGCTGGTAGCCAGTCAGGTATTGGGCGTTCGCTCCACTGCCGGTTTTGTTCCCGGCCTGATCGTCACCATCTTTGTTGCCGCCGCCTCCCTGTTCTATCTGAGGCGGCTGATAAACAAGGACACCGCCGCTGGCAAGGGGTGGACGGAGCCGGAGTGCAACGGGCCTCAGGCCGCCGTAGAGAGCAAGGAAAAGCTCCCCAATCCCATTGTCGCCTGCCTGCCCCTGGTCGCCGTAATCGTGTGCTACAACCTGATTGGAATGGAAGCCTTCGCCGCGATAGCCATTGGGGTTATCTTCGCCGTCGTGCTGTTCTTCCCCTATCTGGATTCCTCCAAGTCCTATACCGGCAGCAATAGGTTCTTTGCCAAATGCTACGGCGTGGTGGACAGCCTGAACGAGGGCGTGGGGAACGCCGGTATCCCGGCCATTATGCTGATCTCCTTCGGTCTCGCCTCCTGCATTCAGGGCGCTCCGGCTTATGAAATCATTACCAGCTTCTTCACCGGCGTGAGCCTGCCCGCCGCCCTGTCTCTGGCCCTGGTCAGCACCGTTCTTGTCGGCGCCTCCTGCGGCCCCGCCGGAATGATGATCGCCGCAGCCCTGGCCGCTGATGCCTTCATTCCCGCTGGCGCCATCACAGCCGGTGCAGCCTTCCGCATTCTGGTGACAACCGCCACCGTGTTCGACACGCTGCCCTGCTTCCCTGGCCCGGCCACCATTTTCCAGCTAACGGGCATCAAGATGAAGGACGGCTATGGCCCTGTTGGCATGACAACCCTCCTGTTTACCGCAATCGCTGTGGTAATCGTGACTGTCCTGTTCATTCTGTTCCCCGGCCTGTAATATTTCCGGGAACAAAAGGGACTGTAAGTGAATATTTAAAGCCGAAGCCGGTGCGTCGTGTTTAGCGATGCACCGGCTTTTCATGTAAATTCCGCAGGGAATCGAGAACGCGCCCTCTCTTGCTCTTGATATTTCTCACTGCGTCTTACGGCACGTTTTCCACCAGCACCCGCATGGTGCCGCCGCAGGCCATGCCCTCCTGGGCGGTTATGTCCTCGTCCATGGAAACCTCCACAACGCGGGATGTGCCGGAGGCGATAACGCGCCGGGCGGTAGTCATTACCTCTGCCTCCCCGCAGCCGCCGCCTACGGTGCCATAGCCCCGGCCCAGCCGGTCAACGGCCATCATGGCCCCGGCCTTTACCGGGGTGGAGCCTTGGGTGGACAGCACAAGGCACATGGCCTTCGGCCCATCTCCCGCCGCCAGAAAGCGCAGCATGGCAAGGTCGGTGTTCTCCTGGGGCATATAATCCTCCGGCTGTTCATCCGCCGGTCTCTGACGGCGGCACTGCACCAGCTCCCCGCAGATGGAAACGGCGATCTCCGCCGGGGTCAGCGCCCCGATACGCAGGCCAATAGGCGCGTGTATCTGGGACAGCGCCTGCACATCAAAGCCCTCCTCCGCCAGCAGCCCCAGCAGGGCCGCCACCCGGCGGCTGGAGCCGATCATGCCAAGATAGTAGGGCATGGGGCCGGAGAGGATTTTCCGCAGACAGTCCCCATCCCAGCGATGGCCGCGGGTGATGACGCACACATAATCATTTTCCCGGATTTCCAGACGCCCGATGGCCTCCACAAAGCCGTCGCAAACCACCTGCTCCGCCTCCGGGAACCGGCTGGGCTGTGCATAGGCGGGCCGGTCGTCCACCACCGTGACGGCATAATCCAGCAGCACCCCCATGGTACACAGCACCTTGGCAATATGCCCGCCCCCCAGCAGAATGAGCCGCTCCTTCGGGCAGAACCGTCGGCGGTAAACAGCTCCCTCCGCCTCCCGAACCAGCACGGCAGACTGCCCCCGCTCCACCTTCTCCAAGATTGATTGAAACTCACGCGCTCCCATTGCCATCACCCTATAAAAGTCTGGTATTATTAATATAGTTTATCAACTGGACATCTATCTGCCAACAATCAACTTTACCGCTCCTCTATCAGATAAACAGAAAACGGGAGGGCCATGTTTTCCGTGGGCGCACGGCGGCTGCGCCGCATCTCTGTTTCCACAATTTTCTTGGCGGCGGCATCCGTCTCCGGGTCATCCACCACAGCGACAAATCGCTTCCCCGCGTCCATTAACCGGGCAATGGTTTCGTTTTTATAGCGAGTGATAAAGCCCAGCTTGTCGTCCTCTGTGCGGTAAACGCTAATGGCCCACTCGTCATACTTGTTGTCAGGCTCCCGATAGAGAAAAAGCTCTGTGCCGGGCGTCAGATTCTCAAGCGCCTCCCGCTCCTCATCGCTTTCGATGTTAAAATCCAGACCGGCAATGCCTGTTTTCAAAACCAATATCCGCTGCTCCTTTGGGCGGGCGGTATCCTGCTGAAACATTCTGCCCCGAAGGGATTGCGGCGCCTCCTGCGCCATTTTATTCACGAGTCTGAACCCCCTTCAGCATCTCCTGGATTTCCCTTTCCCGCCGCTGACGCTCCGCGCTGGCGGTTCGCAGACGGTACGCAAGGTCTTCCTTATATGCTTCAATTTTATCCGGGCTGGAAAGCATTTCCGCCGCTGTATAGGGAAATACCGAGCGAAGGCGTTCCATTTCCGCCATCACAGCGCTGATCTCCTGCCGACAGCGTGTCCATTCCTCCTGAATCGCCGCTTCCTCCGCCGTCGGGCAAAACGCGCCGTAAATCTGTGACGCAGCCGCATAATCTGTGGAATAATCCACGCCTGGCGTCTCCTCATGGTCTCCCTCTTGATTCATTTGGGATAACAGGGCAAGGAGCGTCTCTAAGGGTATGGTTTCCGCCGCACCGAACAGCATTTCATGTATGAGCTTCAGCGCCTCTAAATCTCTGCGCCGGTATGCCTCCTGCGCCTTCTGGAAAAGCTGACGATGAACCGCTGTCAATTCCGGGTGCGTTTGGGGATGAAAGGTTTTCACAATATCATGGTACAGCTCCTGCAGGGCGTCACTCTGCTCCGCCGTAAGCTCCGCGTACTCAGAGGGAGCGGCTGGCCCGGCAGCCTCCTGGAGCATTTTCTGGCGCTCTAATTGGAGGGCGGCCTCCATGGCGGCCTCATCTATGACCTCATGCCTGTTTAGGGCGACCTGAATCATCTGCTTTTTCTTTTCGAGGAGTTCACATTCCATTTCCTCCTTGATGACCGTCTCCTCAAAGCTCCCCACAGCATCCATATACGCTTTTTCCAGGCGCGGCCCTTCCATATATTGCAGCTTGTCCCGCTGCTCATACAGGGCAAGCAGGGCGCATCGGCTGGACGCCACCTCCTCATGAAGCCATAACGCAAAGGTATGCCTGCTCATTTCACATTTCCTCCATAGCCGAAAGCAAATCCTCCAGGGTCAGCTCCGCCAATTCCCGGTCCGTGATATCACCGTCCAAAACAAGGCGATCCGCCTGGTGACTGATGGCGTGTTCAAAGAGGTTCCGCACGGTTCGGGCATTGCCGAAATGCTCCTCGCGGTTTTCAAACATCTCGTTGAGCTTCTCCTGCAAATATGGGACAGCATTTTCGGCCAGTACATAACCATTGGTGCCGCAAAACCGCTGTAGGATCCGCATCAAATCCTCACCATTATAATCCGGGAAGTGAAGATATTTATTGAACCGGGAACGCAGCCCGGGATTGGAGTCGATAAATTTATGCATCAGGCCATCGTACCCGGCAACGATCACCACCAGCTCATCCCGGTGATCCTCCATGGCCTTCAGGATCGTTTCGATGGCTTCCTTTCCGTAGACATCCTCTTTATCATTGGCAAGGGCATATGCCTCATCAATAAAAAGGACGCCGCCAAGGGCCTGCTGAATCACCTTCTGGGTTTTGATGGCCGTCTGCCCAAGATAGCCCGCGACGAGGCCGCTGCGGTCAGTTTCCACCAACTGCCCTTCGGGCAAAATTCCCATAAGATAGTACAGCTTCGCGACCAGACGAGCCACCGTGGTCTTGCCCGTGCCAGGGTTTCCGGTGAAAACCAAATGATAGGATACCGTTGGCACCTTCATACCCCGCTGGCTTCGGAGCTGATTGATTTTTATGAAATTAAACAGGCTGTGGACATCACTTTTGACTTTTTCCAGCCCAACCAGGCTGTCCAGCTCGGAGAGGACGCTTTCCAATGTTTCCTCTGAGGCATTGCTCTGTTCCACTTTTTTCACACCTATGCCCTCCGCCTGTGCATCCTCCGCTGTATCCGCAGCCAAATCGCCAAACCCAAGATGGAGGTTTAGGGTGATGGCCGGGGTGGTTTCCTCCCTTTCGGCGGGAAGCGCAGCCGCTGGCAGCGGGTTTACAGGCTCAGAGAATACGTTTTCCTCCCCATTTTTGGCCTGCTTTTGTTCCGCCGCCGACGGCTGACAGTAGCTGCTTTTGTTGAGCCGCGTAATCCTTTTGGAATGCTTGTCCCACGTCTTTCCCGCGGCAATGCCCTGGCGGTCACAATACCCCAAAAGAAGGTCGCAAATACGTTGCAGCGCCCCCACCTCCTCCCGGGTGAAATCGCCATTTACCGAGGCGGCCAGCATCAGGAATTGACCGATCAGCACCGCAATGGACCGGCTTTCGCTGGTGTGGTTTTCCTTGTCCGCCTCCACAACCGCCTTGAAAAAGGCGGGTACATTCAGCTCCCGGCCTTCCTCACCGGCGCAGTCCAGCGCAGTGATTACCTGCGCCGGGGTGTACCGTTGCTCTTTAAGGATGGATAAAACCGTAATATAATCCTGGGAAAACAGCTTATTGGCAGACCAAATCTGAAAGGCCGCCGCCATAAGCCATGCGCGGATCTCTTCATCCTTGCGTTCCGGCGTGTGATTGGCAATGCTGTCTAAAACGTTTTGGAGGGCCTCCCTGATTTCTTGGCTTTCCATGCAAACCTCTCTTTCTGCAATGCTGCTATGGTCAAATACCGTCTAAGTTTTTGAATGTCCTCCATACGGTCAACACGGTCATTGGTGGTATTATCACGCTTGGAACTGTAGACCACAACACAATAACTGTCCTCACTATAATAAATATGTTCATTGCTGTGCTTTCTGGTGTTAAAGCACAGCAGAAGCTACCTCCGACACCATCAATTCAACATAAAATACATTTTATATTATACACGAACCATCGACAAGTTTCAACCTTTTGGATTAATGAATCCAAGACAGCGCTGTATTATTTGGGAAGAATCGACCTTTTGACAGTTGTTCTGCTATGAAATTGTCGTTCCTTTCCTAATTTCTTTGCCCCTGGCGGGCGGTGATTCTTCTGTACTTGATGCTCATTTAGCGGGCGTGAGCTTGTCCATGATGCGCCACCCGCATTTGTGGCGGTGTTGACCCCCCTTCGCTTGAATCTATGGCCTGATTATAAATTCCTTTTTACGGTTTGTCAATGCCGTGTTTATAGAGTTTGGTTCAATTTTCTATTGACAGGAAGTGTTTTCGTATATATAATAAAACCACCAATGGAAAGGATGAGGACACCTATGGCTACTAAAAATGGCAGAATCATACCGATGAACGCCTCTGTTGGCCTTTATGATGCGAAAGAAGAACGCTCGGAAAACATCATCGGCCAGATTATCGCTAATGCTAGAAAACGAATGGGAATGACTCAGCAGGAACTGGTAGATTATCTGCCGCAGTTTGGCGTGTCTGTCAGCAAGTATGCCGAATCAAAATGGGAAACCGGCGATACGGTTCCCGGTGCATATCAGCTTATGGCAGTATGTGCTGCGTTGGGCATGGATGATGTCCTGCGGTACTTCTCCAAGAAATCGGCATCCCTATTGAATGACGAGGGGGAGCGAAAGGCCATGGAGTATCGAGCTGACTTGGTGGCAAGCGGAAAATACCGTCCCACACAGAAGCACAAGATTCGGTATGTTGAGATGCCGGTCAGTACGTTGGCAGCCTCTGCCGGTACGGGTGCACTTCTGGATGATGACAACGTAGAGATGATCAGTTTCCCGGAGAATACCATCCCAAATGGGGCAGAGTTTGGTATCCGTGTATCTGGTGACTCCATGGAGCCTGTATACCATGACGGACAGATCGTCTGGGTCAAACAATGTGATACCATCAGCGTTGGAGAAGTTGGCATCTTTACGCTGGACGGTGACGGCTATATCAAATGTTATGATGAGCAAGAGCCGGAAACAGATGTTCAAGAGGAATTTACCGATGTCTATGGAGAACTGCATATGCAGCCTGTCCTGGTTTCTTATAACCAGAATTACCCCCCCAAACCTGTCATGCCCGCCTCTGATTTCCGACTGGTAGGCCGGGTTCTGTAGATGTATGTTTTTTGGGACACTATATGTTTTATAATTTTATAATATGAGAATCCTCTGAGTACTCTGAAGTACATATATTTTGCTTGCGCTAAGGGAGGGGTAGCACATGGCCGATAAACAACGGGCTTATATTGCAATCGACCTGAAGTCATTTTATGCTTCCGTGGAATGTGTTCAGCGTGGTTACGACCCGCTGACAACCAACCTGGTGGTAGCAGATAAATCCAGGACGGAAAAGACGATTTGTCTGGCAGTATCACCGTCGCTAAAGGCATATGGAATTTCGGGGCGGGCGCGTTTGTTTGAAGCCCTACAGAGGGTGAAAGAAGTGAATGACGAACGCCTGAGAAAGGCCCCCCAGCACTTCTTCCGGGGAAAGTCCTTTTATGACCCGGAAGTCAAAGCTGACCCAACCCTGGAGCTGGACTTTGTAATAGCGACACCGCAGATGGCGAAGTATATTGAAATATCCGCACAGATTTACGAGACCTATCTGAAGTACATATCGCCGGACGACATCCATGTGTACTCCATCGACGAGGTTTTTATGGATGTTACCGACTATCTGTCTACCTATCACTGCTCAGCCCATGACCTTGCCATGTTAATGATTCGGGATGTGCTGGACAAGACCGGCATCACTGCCACTGCCGGTGTTGGGAGTAATTTGTTTCTCTGCAAGATCGCCATGGATATTGTTGCGAAAAAGATGCCTGCGGACAAAGATGGTGTCCGAATCGCAGAACTAGATGAGTACAGCTTCAGGGAGCAGCTTTGGGAGCATACTCCCCTTACTGATTTCTGGCGTGTGGGCGGTGGCTATGCGAAGAAGCTGGAATCCATCAACCTACATACTATGGGCGATATAGCTGAGTTTTCCACAACCCAATACGGTCGGGACAAGCTGTTCCGGCTCTTTGGTGTTAATGCGGAGCTTCTTATCGACCACGCCTGGGGCTATGAGCCTTGCACTATGCGGGCAATTAAAGAGTACGGCGCAGAGCGAAAAAGCCTTGGTGCCGGACAGGTTCTCAAGGAACCCTACGAATATACCAAGGCAAGATTGGTAACAAGAGAGATGGCAGATGCGCTGTCCCTTGACCTGGCGGCCAGGCATCTGGTAACGGATCAGATCGTGCTGACCATTGGCTATGATCGAGCCAGCTTGGAAGACAAAAAAATCGCCAAGGATTACAAGGGCAAAGTGTCTATGGACTGGTATGGCCGCAGGGTACCAAGTCATGCACACGGAACGATTAATCTATCCAGGCAGACCGCATCCACAGCCATGATCACGAAGGCTGCGATGGAGTTGTTCGAGCGTATCGTTGACCCCAGGCTACTGATACGACGCATTAACATCACGGCTGGGAAGATTACGAAAGAGGCCCAGGCTAGAGTGCCAATGCATGAGCAGTTTGACCTATTCTCTCCGATAGAGGAGCAGTTGGAAGCGCTGGAAAAGGAGGAAGCAGCGCTGGCCCAGGAGAAAAAGCTACAGGATGCTGTGCTGGCCATCCAAAAACGCTATGGGAAGAACAGCTTGGTCAAGGGGATGAATATGCAGGAGGGGGCCACCATGATGGAACGCAACGGTCAAATCGGAGGCCATAAGGCGTGAGGTGCGTTATGGGAAAATACGAGAATATCATACACCTGGGCCGCCCTTGCGACTCGAACCACAAGCCAATGAGTATGCATAACCGGGCGGCGCAGTTTGCCCCATTTGATGCTCTGACTGGCTTCGGAGGTCGTATCTATGAGTCTTCCCGGCTGACAAAAGAACGCATCGAACTCTGCGAGGAGCAGAAGCTGGAGATTAACCAGAAGATGCGACTCATACAGGAACACATCAATGAACGGGTGGAAGTTTCCATTACATATTTTGTTCCGGACGAGACCAAGGATGGCGGCGCATATCGAACAGTTACCGGGGTGGTTCATAAGATTGACGAGTATGATGAGAGAGTGCGGCTTGAAGATAATACCTGCATCGCTTTTGACGATATACTTGGCCTAGATGGGCATCTGTTTGCTGAAAGCGGGGAATAAAGATCTGTTTTCGTGCGGGAATCGCACATATCTGGACAACCGCATATAAATGTTTGGATTAATGATCTCACAAATAGATTACTTTTACCGACTGTTGCTAGACGAACCATCTTTCCCTGGTGTATAATACTAACAACTAGTAGTATAATGCCCAGTTTAATCCATAAGGGGACTAGAAACCGCATCGCAAAAGGAGCACTCTATGAAAACGAAAAAACTACGCATCTACTACTGGCAGGACGCTAGCTACGAGAGTCTGAGTACGCTGCCTGCGGATGCTCTATTGAAGGGCATTGACTCTAACGGCTACTGTTATTATCTCCGAGATGGGGATCTGTTTGCCACTATACTAGGATGAAAAACAAGAATTTTTTCCAGGATGCACGAGTTTACAGCTTTATGGCACTTGCGGAGCAACTGAATTTCAGCAAGGCGGCATCCACTCTGTACATCAGCCAACAAGCTTTGAGCGCACAGATTGCTTCATTGGAAGCCGACTTAGGTGTCCGGCTTTTTATACGAACAACCAGGAGTGTGTCGCTCACAGAGGTTGGTCTAGAGTTGTATGAGCTTTTTACAGCCAGCAAACAATCACTGGAGCAAATTCTCATGCATGCAAGATCGAAAGACCAGAATGTAATGCGCATTGTGTATTTTGAAGATATGGATATAGGCTCGCAGTTAATATCTACGCGGGATGCCTGCCTGAAAGAGTACCCAGACGTGGATTTCACGTTTTCGTATCGAGCTTATTTTTCCGATATTATCCAGGCTTTGGAAGGCAACGATGCTGATCTAGCCATTGCACCGCATGGGAGCGACTTTTCTACCGCAGCCTACAGCGTTCAACCTATAATAAAAGACTCTATGCTTAACCTCTACTTCTCTCCTGCCCTCTGTCCAAATGCTGCAAAGAATGGTTACGCCCTTGGAGACTTGCGAGATGCTACCTTTTTTGTCGGTACTGAGTGCAAAGTTGTTCGTGATTTGTTGGAAGAAAGATGCCGCGAATATGGCTACTCGCCAAAGTTTTATGAACGCAAGATCACACCGTCCGTCGAGAGGATGCTTATAGAGAGTGGGCAAGGAGTTGGCATGGGAGATCGGTATTCACTACTTCATCGCAATACGCAACTATCACGAATTCCGCTACTCCCGTCAGATACCTTGATTGCTATCTGGAAGAAAGACAAGGATTCTCCGTTAATTAAGCACTTTGTACGATGCTTAAGCCTTGAACTGAGAAAATGAGCACTCCCCATTTACAATGTCATGGTTGTAAATGGGGGAAATTTTTTGTTTCACAAAAAGCGCGTGTTGCCCTATACTAAATATACAATTAACAAGGCTTGAATAATACAATCGGAGGTTTCCCAATGAACGACCAAAACAACTCCATCCGAGCAAAGGACGCCAAAAGTAACTTTGGCAAGTATGGATGGCTTATAATCGTCCTCGGCGCACTGATGTATTTTTGCTCTGCATCGGTATTGGTAGAAGGCTCGAACCTAATCATACCCGCCTACGCGGAAGCACACGGGGTCGGAACGGCTGGCTTGTATACGATTTCCACAATCGCCTCTCTCTTCGGCATACCCCTTAGTGTTGCGGCAGGGATTTTTATGACAAGGAAAGGCCCACGCTTTGTTATGGCAACGACCTGGATTCTTGGCGGTCTAGGCCTCTTTGTTATGGGCATCTCCAGCGGATATGTTCTTTATTGCATTGGCCGTATTTTCGTAAACTTTGCCAGCGTTGGGGGCATTACGATTGGATTGAATGGGCTGATTGCCAACTGGTGCCCCACGAAGAAGGACTTGGTTCAGGGATATGCAACAATAGGTTCTAACCTGGCTACTGCACTTGCTTTGATTGTACTTAGCGCTTTGCTTGCAGTAATGAGTATCGGAGAAACCTTTTTTGTCTGTGGTGTTGCTTTTATCATCGTTGGCATTCTATCCTATGTTCTTTTTAAGGATAACCCTGAAGATGCTGGTTGTTTCCCTGATAACGACAAGGACATGACTCGCGAACAGGCCATGGAAATGCATCGAATTGGTGAGGAGTACAAAAAGACCAGCCCCTGGACCGTGAAAAAGCTTCTGAAAACAAAGCAGACATGGCAAATTGCTATTGGGTACGGCATCATCATGTTGATCACGGTTGGTGTGCTCAGCACCTTTGTAACAACCTTACACTCAAAGGTATAGACTCAACTGTAGCAATTGCATCCATGACGGTTATCGCTATCGTTGCTATTCCATGCAGTTACTTATGGGGTTTCTTAGGCGCCAAGACAGGGCCAAAAAATGCAACCCTTATTCTTTACATTTGATATAGTCCCCATAGAGTAGACACTCGAAAAAACAAAAATCGAGTCTAC
>JAJQFY010000099.1 GCA_021200935.1 Oscillospiraceae bacterium | reverse complement strand
GCGTACAATATCGTCATAACAATACATAATGAATGTGTGTGGAGGGCGATTGTGATGTACGTGAAGCATACCATGGAGGCCATAGCCTACCGAGAGAACGCCTTTGTAGCTGCAAGCGAGACCGAGAATTTGAGCGGTAGCGGCACTAATGTTGGAGATATAGATGTATTACCAGATGACGACTAATAAATACACATACGTACAGCATAATATGGAAATCATCAGCTTTGAAGACAACTGCGTGTTTGCGGATCTTGAAGTTAGCGGTGGGCCTGAAGGTGGAACCGTGGTAAATTCAGTCAACCCGAACACCGCAGACCAATAACGAGGGCGGATGGTTATGTATGTGGAGCATGAAATGAATGTAATTCTCTTCGGAGATAACGACATCTTTGGATTGGATTTAAACGGCAGCCAAGAAGGAGGCGGCGGAGCTTCTGGAACATCAAGCTATGGCGGGGACAGCCCTAGCAGTGATATATAAACGACCATAATAAAGCGAAAAGCTGAGGTGCTAATTGCATCTCGGCTTTTATGCGTCCTATGTCAATTTCACCCCATATAAATAAATCCAGGGTCAGGCAAATCGCCTGACCCCGATTTTTTGGTGGTACAACAAGCAGCACTCACCGGCGCTGCTCGTTTTGCGTATTTCGTATGGATTAAGCTCTGGACAATTCATGGCTCACGGTGTTCTCCACAAAGCTGTTCAGGCTCATCTGATGTGTTGCAGCGAAAATAGCCGCCTCCCGGTGCAGTTCCGGCGAAATGCGAACATTAAAGCTGCCTTTGTACGCCTTCTCTGGCTCTGTCCCCTCTGCCTCGCACAGTGCCAAATAATTATCCACAGCCCCGTGGAAATCCGCCACCAGCTCCTTCGCTGTCTCCCCCTCATAGGAGATTAAGGCCCGAATGCCCATAACCTTACCAAAAAACACCCCGTCCGCCTCCGAAAACTCCACACTGCCCACATAACCCTTGTAGCTCATCGTGTTATTCATAAAAGCCCCTCCTCGATTGCTGGTACTATACCACACAGAGAGCATGATTGCAACTATTTTTAGTTGCACAACTCCCTCCCCTTCATCTCCTGAAGGGCGCTGTTTCTTGCTCTGGTCAGCTTCATTCGTATGCTGCTGGGTTTGCAGTTTACGAGGGCGGCCAGCTCTTGGTCGGAGAGGCCCTGTATGTATTTTCCTTTTAAAAGGAGCCGATGCTCCGTCGATAGGCGGGGCCATATGGCGTTCAGGCGGGCCAGGGCCTCCCGCCGGATTACAATTTCATCCAGCGGGGCGGACAAATCCGGCCATAAAAATATATCGCCGCTTACCCCATGGACAGTGTGCTTTTCTATCGCCTGTCGGTGCTTCACAAAATTAATCGCCGTGTTTCGCACGATTCCCGTTACCAGGTAGGGCCTTTCAGGCGGAACGGTCCGCCGGATTTTCCCGGTATTTTCAATCATCCTTACAAGAGCCGTCTGGACAATCTCCTCTTTTTCCTGGACGTTTTGGGTGTACCTGGAGGCGGTGTAAAACATAAGCCCGCGATAGTCCTGATACAGACGGGTGAGAAAATCCTGGTCATCCGTTGGCTCCCTTGCCGGGGTAAAAAATAATGATGACATATGCCGTTCTCTCTTTCATAAAGACTTGTTTTCCGGCATTATAAACCTGGCTTGCATCAATTCTGCATATACGGCCCCGAAAAGAGGCGGACGTGCGGCTGCTTCGTAAAGCAATTTTTCGTTAAAACCATATGATTTGAGTATTAAATGGTGGATTTTCTGCCACTACCATATAGAGGCCCCGGACAAAAAGGCGTATAGATAGGCCCCCTGCAAAAGGGCGAACAAACAGGCCATGCCTTGGCCCAGCAGCTGGCGGCGTTCGCTGGCGGCGGCCATCGTTACGGGTAGGGGAAAGGCGCAGGCCATATATCGCCCGCAGCTCAGAGGCCAGCTCAGGGAATAATTCAGCAGCACACAGCCCAGAAAATACACCCCATACGTCACCGGCAGGCGCCGCGCCCCATACAGCAGCGCGCCCAGGCATAACAGAAAAATCATAAATTCCGGCAGCCATATGGTAAACAGCAGTCCTATGCTGCTTGTGCTGAATTGACCCAGAATAACCGACAGGCATTTTGTCACAGGTACCAGATGCTGATACCAGTGTTCCCGCTGGTAAACGGTGAATTGGAAGGGGTTCCCTTCCACCGCGTAATTCAGCCAGAGATAGACGCCCACGCCCACCAGCATAATCGAAAGCGGCAACAATCTTTGCCGGAATCCCCGCCAGAGCTGCTTCCAGGCGCGGGCCTTGCATTTTTCTACAGCATTTTCGGAAACGACATACTCCGCGACACCCGCCAAAATAAGCAGCACCCCCTGCATTCGGGTGAGGGCGCTGAAAGCCCCCAGCAGTCCGGCGGCAAGATAGCGGTGCTTTCGGATGCAGTAAAAAGTGCTGACGGACAGCAGGAAAAACAGGCTCTCCGTAAAAACACCGGCGAAGAAGAAGGCGAACGGGTAGGCGGAAAACAGCAGGAGACTGTTTTTGGCGGTGCGCCAGCCGAAGTCCTCCGTCACCAGCCGGGCCAGCACATAGCAGCCCCCAATGTAGGCAGCGGCGGACAGGAGATGTCCGCACAGGTCATAGTTGGGCATCACAAAATAAAGCAGCCGCACAAGCCAGGGATACAGAGGGAAAAAGACAAGGAATAAATGCTGCCCGTCCTCTGCGTAATCAAAGTACCCCAGCTCCGCCAGGTTGCGGTAATGCACCGAATCCGCCTTGGCCCAGACGCTGTAAAATGTCTCCCAGCTCACAGACCCCCTGGCTGCGGCGCAGTATAAAAAGCTCACGCCATACACGGCGCATAAAAACCCAGCCCCCCAGGCCGCGGCCTTCAGGCCCATGACGGCGGTAAATAGTTCTCCCTGTAGGCTTGGGTCAATGGCCGGGCGCGCCTGGTCCCCGCTGGCGCAGCGAACGGCTAAGACAAAGCACACAATTCCAAGCAGAAGCCCGGCCAAAACTAAAATCATCCCTGTCATTGGATTCGGCACCTCACATATTCGCGGTTTCGGGAATTTCATACAAAAAGAAAGAAGAGGCGCAGAATGAATCCGCCCTCTGTCCATTCATAGCAAATATTCCCCGTAATTACAACGGCAAATGCGCGAAATGACAAAAAACGACCCTGTTTGGCTCATGGACACAAGGATTCCATGTGATATAATAACGGCAGGCCGTTATTATATCTTGATTTCAATCGTCTTGCTCCCGCCCGCTGGGCGGAACCGCAAGACATGATATAATAGGAGAATCAATCGAACGGGAGATGGTTTTCCATCATGCGAATACTTTTCTGCGACGATGACAGGGAGACGCTCGCGCAGGTACAGGCTTATGTAAAGGAATTTTTTCAGTCCCTGGGGGGAGCGCAGCCGGACTTTGCCGCGTACACAAGCGGAGACGCGCTGCTGGCCGGTGAGGCATATGCCGACATAGCCTTTCTGGATATTGAGATGCCGGGAGAAAGCGGGATTCATGTCGGCGCCCAGCTCAAGGAGTACAACCCCAAAATCAAAATTTTCATCATAACCTCCTTTGCCGACTATTTGGACGAGGCCATGCGGGTTCAGGTGTTCCGATATCTCTCCAAGCCGATTGACAGGAACCGTCTCTTTCGCAACCTGAAGGATGCTGTGTATCAGTACAATATGGACACCCATGAAATCCCGATTTGCACAGCCGACGGCGTTATCATCCTGCCCGCCGAAAAAATCGTGTGTGTTGAAACCGTGGAGCGGAAAACCTATGTGTATACCACAGAGGAAACCCTTCGCACCACCGACAGCATGGAAAGGATGCGTGCTGCATTATCGCTTCCCTGCTTCTATACGCCGTACAGGAGCTTTATTATTAATATGCGCTATGTCTCCCAAATCAGGAAGGATTTAATCGTCTTAAAATACGGCGGAAAAACGAAGGAGGCCTATTTAGCGAGAAGGCGATATACGCAGTTTCGGGATGCCTATATGCTGTTTTTGGAGAGTACACGATGAAGGGTGAACAAATTTGCTACGCGGTTGTGTTTGTCGTGGAGGCGATTATAACCTGGCTGTACTTTGAAATTTTGTTCGAGCGCAAAAGGAGCCGGGGCATTATCATTTCCTCCCTGGGATTCGGGTATGTGCTGCTGTACGCGGTCTCGCTGCTGGACAGCGCCGCCCTCAATACAGCCGGGTTCCTTTTGGTTCATGTATTATTGCTGAAGCTATGCTATCGCGCCAAATGGCATCACGCGGTTTTGCACGCCGCGTTCCTGAGCTTTGTTATGAGCGCGGCGGAGCTGCTTATGGCCCTGCTTATAAGCGCCGCGGCTCAGGAATACACCGCTTACCAGGAAAACCTCTCCGTAATGATTGCCCTGGCCGTAAGCAGCAAGCTGTTGTATTTGCTGATCGCGATTTCTGTCGCGCAGCTTCTCGAGTCCAGCCGGGCCTTGACAAGCGACCCGGGGTACCTTGTGCTGTTATGCGTTTTGCCCATTGCGTCCGTTGTGATCGCCGTTGGGATTGTCTATATCGGCCTTACCTTTCCGCTTACAAAGGCGGCGGAAATTTTAATGGCCGCCAGCGCCCTGATGCTGCTGATATTAAACATTATCTTTTTGGTGGTCTATCGCCACATTCAGGAGATGAACACCAAATACACGCTTTTACAGATGAGCGGCCTGAGAGACCAGGCTGACATGGAATATTACCATATGCTGCAAAAGCAGTACGACGGGCAAAGAATTTTGATCCATGATATAAAAAATCACCTGAACACCGTTGACAGTCTTGCGCGGGAAGGGGACACCAAGGGAATTTCCGCCTATATCGCGGCGTTATTTACCCTACCGGCGTTTCAGCAAAATATACGCTTTTGCAATAACCCGGTTCTGAACGTGATCCTCCTGCGGTATTCCCAGTGATGCGGGGAAAAGCAAATCAGCTTTGAGTGCGACGTCCGCTCAGACTGCATTTCCTTTATCGACGACGCGAGCAAAACAGCCCTGTTCGGAAACCTCCTGTCAAACGCCGTGGAGGCGGCGGAGCTGTCTGAGGAGAGGCTGGTGGAGGTGTTTGTGAGACCCACGGAGCAAAACACAGTCATTATTTCCATTGTCAACTCATGCGACGCCGCCCCGATTACAGACGAGGCGGGAAATTAAAAAACAAGAAAGAAAAATACAGAGGCCCACGGCTTTGGCACAAAAAGCATTGAAAGGGTCATAAAAAAATACGGCGGGATTCTCAAGATGTACTACGGAGCGGAGGAGAAGCGGTTTCACTGCATCATCTGTTTTGGGGATGGGATGTGCTGATGTGATAAGAAGCCCTCTGATGAATATCCCGCACAAAAAGCCGGTGCATCGCGTTTGGCGATACACCGGCTGCATTGCTCCCGGCTCAGGCTGGGGGCGGTTTTTCATATAGACTTTTACAGGCTCACGTCTTTGGGGTGTCCGGCTCCTTGTACAGAAGCTTTTTGATGAAGCCCATCAAATCCTTGTAGAGCTGATCCAGGGCGGGCAGGCCCAGAAGCCAGAGGAGGAACACGGCCATAATCACGGCAATGGGGATGGTGAAGTACCAGTGATCCAGGGCGGGGACGAAGCTGTACAGGTAGCCCATATTGATAATGAAGTAGGTGTGCAGCAGGTAGGGAACCATGGTGCGGGTGCCGCCGTCCCGGATGATGGGGAGAGACCGATCTGGCACGAAGCAGAACAGGAACACGATCAGAAGCCCGGAGATGACGTAGCCCAGCGCCCGCAGGATAATGCCCTTCAAAAAGCTATAGGAGAACATACTCAGGGGATCACCGGCCACACCGGCGTAAGGCTCCCAGTAATAGTAGAAGTCGATGTGATACACGCCCTTCACGTTCAGCCAGCCCCAAACGCCCATGACGGCCAGGGTGAGCAGAAGGACAGGCAGCTTGGGCAGCTTTTCCACCTTGGCCACGTCCTCCCGGCTCATCTTCATGCCGACGATATAGAAGGGGAGGAAGCCAATAGTGCGGCTCAGGCTGAGGAAGTGTCCCACATCGTTCAGGCCGCCCACCAGCAGGGCCACCACGATGGAGAGCGGCAGTATGTATTTTATCTGCTGTAATGCCTTGGTCATCAGCTTCCAGCAGAACATACACATCAGATACCAGTAGACGAAGGTGGGGGTGAAGATGTTCGGCGCGGATGAGCCGAATATCAGCGCGAAGAGGGAGTTGAAAATCAGATAGGGGATCAGGAAGTCGAAAATAGCGCTCTGGTAGCACTTATCACCCTTTTTGGAGAAGTACCCGGATAAAAAGCAGAAGGCGGGCATGGTGATCATGCGTGACCAGCACACAATCACGGTGATAAGCCAGTTGTAGGTGATATCCGTCTGGGTGAGCATATGCTCCGCAATGACATTAAACAGCAGAATCCAGCGGATGTTGTCGGCCCGGTACCAGCGCTTTTTCGCGGCGGCGGCAGGGGCGGGGGTCGCTAAAGTTTCCATAAGACAGCTCCTTGTTATCCTTGTGAACGTTTTGTAAATCATTATAGATGGTTCTGTCAAATTCGTCAATAGTCACTTTGTTAAGGAAGATGTAAGATTTATTTTGTAACAAGTGGCGGATTTCTGTTGTATTCCGGCAAAAGCTGTGATATATTTATATTAAATATTTGTAAACATATAGGCTGTCCGTACACCTTTGTTTGCGTGTGAAAGACGTGGGGGAGACGTTCAAACGCAAAAACCCAAAATTCTAGGAGGAACCCGTAACATCATGGAAGAAAACAAGAAAAAGGCCGTGTCCGGCAAGGACTATTGGAAAAACTGGCTCCATCGTTTTCTGGGACTGCTGGCGCCGGCCTTTCTGCTGTGCTTCACCGGGCTGTTTTTCGGCCCGCTGGACATTGTAAACGCGAATCAGGCATACCTGACCTTCTCGGCGGGGACGCTGTTCTGGGCTTTGGCCGGGGTGACAGCGGCGGCTACGGTGCTGCTGGCCGCCGTGCTGGCCTTTGTGCCGGGCAAGGCGCAGCGCATTATTTACGCCCTGCTGCTGGGCGTTGCCCTGCTGCTCTATTTCCAGGGGGCGCTGCTCAACGGCGAGCTGACGGTGCTGGACGGCTCCGGCTTTGACTGGCACGACGATGCCCAGGCCGCGTACATCAACATTGCCATATGGGCCGTGGCGCTGGTGGTCATTGTGGTGGCCGGGTGGTTCTTCCATGGAATCTACCGCACGGCGGGGTATATCCTCTGCGCCGCCCTGGTGCTGGCCCAGGCTGTCAGTCTCGTGACCACCTGGCAGGCGGAGGACCCGGACGCTATTAACTATCAGCTCGCGGGAGATGAGGAGTTTGTCCTGTCGTCAGACGAGAACATCATTGTCATTACCCTGGATCAGATGTCCCCGCTGATTTTTGAGGAGGCGCTGGAGGAAGACCCCGCCCTGGCGGAATTTTTCCAGGACTTTATCTACTACGATAATATGTCCTCCTGCTATTCCTTCACCTTCCCGTCCCTGTGCTATCTGCTGACCCATGAGTATTTCGACACCACCATCCCCACCGTGGAGGCGGTGTATAACGCTTGGCACAGCGACCTGGCGAACAATTTCTATGACACCCTCCACGACAACGGGTACACGGTGAATCTCTATCTTGAGTCCAACTACGCGGCGATAGACACGGAGAATATGCTGGGCAAGGTGGACAATATCGCCGAGGCCGGAGACCTGGTGGTGACGGGGGAGTTGCTGGAAAACGTGGTGTATATGTCCCTGTACCGCTATCTGCCCACCATGCTGAAAAATGATTTCTACGTCTCCACCGGCGGCATTGTGGACGTGGCCCAGTATCAGGGCGTGGAAAAGCTGCACATCAACTATGACTTCTACACCGAGCTTCAGGAGGAGCGCATCAGCCTGACGGACGACACCAAGGTCTTTAGCTGGTACCACCTCCAGGGCACCCACTTCCCCTATGTGGTGGACTATGAGGGCTATCTGTGCGACGAGGACGAGACTGACCGCATGAGCCAGCTCCACGGCTATCTGCTGGCCGTCGGCGAATTTTTGGAGCAGATGAAGGAGCAGGGCATCTATGACGACGCCACCATCATCATCTCCGCCGACCACGGTTATTTCGAGTGCTTCCAGGCAGCGTTCCTCATCAAAATGCCCGGCCAGGAGTTTGAGGAAATGCAGGTCACAAGCGCGCCTGTGGCCCAGGAGGACATTATGCCCACCATCCTGTATGCCCTGGGCGAGGATTACAGCGACTATGGCACCACCGTCTTCGACTGGGAGGAGGGAGACGTCCGGGAGCGGACGACCCGCGTGTGGGGCTATATGCGGTCTTACCCGGAGGTGGACTGGGTCGGCAACCTGAACCAGTGGGACGCCCAGGCCAACGGCTCCTACCGCTATAACGTGTTCGGTGTGTTCAACTATATCGGCGACCGGGACACCATCTATGAGGAAGAACGCTACTGGTATCTGTACGGCGTGGCCGACGCCATTGAGCCGCTGTACGACTCCTTCTATTGATATTGCGGGAGGCTGAGAGAGTAAGAAATGATAGACTTTCTGGCAAAAATATTCGGCTATGTGATGGATCTGTGCTACGCCATCGTGCCGAATTACGTGGTGGCTATCGCCCTGTTTACCCTGCTGACTAAAATCATTCTCATGCCTGTGTCCCTGTGGACGAACCGCAACGGCCTGAAAATGGTGGCCCTAATGCCGGAGCTGAACCACATTAAGGCGCAGTATTACGGAGACCGGGAAAAAATCGGCGACGAGCAGGCCGCCCTGTATAAGGAAAAGCACTACCGGCCCCTGCTGAGTACCGTTCCGCTGATTATTCAAATCATCATCCTTTTGGGGATGATTGGGGTCATCCATTCGGTGACGGACACCGGCGCGGCCCCGGCCCTGGGCCTTATCCCGGTGACAGACGGGGGCTGGACGTGGCTCATGCCGCTGGGGGCGGGGCTTGCGGCGGTGGTGCTGAGCTTCGCGCAAAACCGCATCAATCCCCTCCAGCGGGAGCAGAGCAGCGCCGAGCAGCTCTCCTCCAACGGGGTGTCTGTGGGCATTTCCCTGGTGCTGGGCGTGTTCGTCTCCACTGGCGTGGCGCTGTACTGGATTTACAGCAATCTGTTTTCCATCCTGGTGCAGCTTGCCTGCAACGCCATCATGCCGCCGAAGAAGTATGTGGACTATGAGGCGCTGGAGGCCAGCCGGAAGGAGCTGGAGGCGCTGGATCAGTTCGGTCAGACCCAGACCAAGGAGCTGAAAAAGCGGGAGCGGGCGGATTACAAGCGCTTCTTCCATGTGGCCAACAAGCGGCTGGTGTTCTATTCCGAGGCCAGCGGGTTTTACAAGTATTTCCAGAACACCATCGAGGCGCTGCTGGCCCGGACGAACGTGGTGATAAACTACGTCACCAGCGACCCGGACGACCAGATCTTTGCCCTGGCGGAAAAGGAACCCCGCATTCAGCCCTATTATATCGGCGAGCGGCGGATGATTACCCTGTTTATGAAGATGGACGCGGACATCGTGGTGATGACCATGCCGGATCTGGACACCTACCATTTCAAGCGCAGCTATGTGCGTAAGGACGTGGAATACGTCTATATGTTCCACGGCATATTCTCCGGCCTGGTGACGCTGCGGAAGGGGGCCCTTGACCATTTCGACACCCTGCTGACGCCAACCCCCGGCTTCGAGGTGGAAATGCGGGGCTGGAACGAGAAAATGGGCCTGCCGAACCAGAAAATGATTCCCTGCGGCTATGGCGTCATCGACAATATGGCGGCGGAATATGACCGCATGGAAAAGCGGGAAAATCCCGTGAAAACCGTGCTTGTCGCCCCCTCCTGGCAGGAGGACAACATTTTGGATAGCTGCCTCGCGGATTTGGTGGAGCCGCTGCTGGCGGCGGGCTTTGACGTGACCGTCCGGCCCCACCCCCAGTATATCCGCCGGTTCCCCCAGCGGCTGGAGAAGCTCATTCACGACTGTGAGGGCTATGATAAGGAACGGTTCCGCTTCCAGCTCAATTTCAGCTCCAACGAGACGGTGTTCTCCGCCGATATTCTGGTGACAGACTGGTCGAACATCGGCTGTGAATATGCCCTGGCGACGAAAAAGCCGGTGCTGTACATTAACACCCCCATGAAGCGGGTCAACGAGGTCTGGACAGACGAGGACATCGCCCGCTGCGCCCCGGACGCCAAGCTCCGGGATGTAATGGGGGCGGCGCTGGAGGTGGCCGATGTGCGGGAAAAGGCGGCGGCCACGGCCCTGGACATGATTGAAAACCGGGCGGCCTACGCGGAGACCCTGGAAACCGTTCGGCAGGAGAAGCTCTATCACTTCGGCGAGAGCGGCAGGTACGCCGCCGACTATCTCATCAGCCGTATGCTGGAAAATCAAAAAAAGAAAAAGGACGATTGAGATAAAGCGATGATGATTCAATGTGATAACTCATATATCCCCCAGGTGATTGACTACATTGGGGAGGATAAATACAAGTGCTTTTACCTGTATATGGATATGAAGGAATACGGCGCCCAGGGGCCGGATGTGGATCTCTGGATGTGCGGGGAGGACGACCAGATGGAGGGGGTCATGTACCGCTATTTTGACACCCTGCACCTGTACAGCCGGGAGGTGTTCCCCCAGCGGGAGGCGCTGGCCATGATAGAGAAGCTGCGCCCCAAGTGCGTAACGGGGGAGCAGCGGAGCATTGACCCCCTGAAGGGGAAGACCAAGGATACATATGCCTATGAGCTGAGCCACATTATCACCACGGACAAGCTGATGGACGGGAAATCCGACCTGTCCGTCCAGCAGGCGGGGAAGGCGGACGTGCCGGAAATTGCCCGGCTGATGATGAAGGAGCCGATTTATAATTCCGTTTATACCTATGAAAGCCTGTGTGAGCAGTTGGAAAACCGCATTGACAGCGGCTTTGGCCGCCTGTTCGTCATGCGCGAGCCGGGGGGGCGCCTGGTAGCCACCAACGCCACCAGCGCGGAGACGGAGGAGCTGGCGGTGATTAGCGGTCTCGTGACAGACACGGAAATGCGGGGTCACGGCCTGGGCCGGGCCATTACCGCCAGCACCTGGAACCTGGTGCTGACAGAGGGAAAGCGGGGGCTTGCCTATCTGGGGGCGGACAACGAGAACACCCTGTCCCTGCACCACAAAATGGGCTACGACTTTTTGGGTCTGTACGCCCGGTTACTTCGAGAGGACTGAGAGGAGCAGCTATGCAGGCATTAATGCTGGCCGCCGGCATGGGAAAGCGTCTGGGGGCCTACACGAACAACCAAACCAAGTGCATGGTGAAGGTGGGGGGCTATACGCTGCTGGAACACGCAGCGGAGGCCCTGCGGCAGGCGGGCATCAGCCGTTTTGTCATCGTGGTGGGCTACGAGGGGGAGAAGCTGAAAGCCTTCGCCAGGGAAAAGCTCAGCGACTTTGACCTGGTCTTTGTGGAAAACCCGGACTACGCCACCACCAATAATATCTACTCGCTGTATCTGGCGCGGGAGGAGCTGACGGCGGACGATACCATTCTTCTGGAATCCGACCTGATTTATGACCCCAGTCTGATACGCCGCCTGGTGGAGGCCCCGGAGCCGAACATGGTGGCGGTGGCAAAATACGAGCAGTGGATGGACGGCACCGTCACCCTGGTGGACGAGGACGGCCTGATTCGTGAGTTTATTGAGAAAAAAGATTTCAGCTTCGCCAGCGCGGACACCTATTATAAAACCGTGAACGTGTACAAGTTCAGCCGGGAATTTTCCGCCCGGCAGTATGTGCCGTTTATGATGTCCTATCTACAGGCTTACGGGGCCAACCAGTATTACGAAATGGTGCTGAAGGCCCTGGCCCACCTGCCCTTTGCCGGTCTGCGTGCCTTTAAGATGGGGGATCTGAAATGGTATGAGATAGACGATGTGCAGGATCTGGACATTGCCAACACCATTTTCGCCAGGGAGGAGGACAGGCTCCACGCCTATGAGCGGCATTTCGGCGGCTATTGGCGGTTTGACGGGCTGAAGGACTTCTGCTATTTGGTGAACCCCTATTTCCCCCCGAAGAAAATGCTGGAGCAAATGCAGTATTCCTACTCTCAGCTTCTCGCCAGCTATCCCTCCGGGATGTATGTCCAAAAGCTGATGGCGGGGAAGATGTTCGGCATACGGGAGGAGCTTGTCCTGGTGGGGAACGGGGCGGCGGAGCTTATCAACGCCCTGGGCCGCACTATGCGGGGCCGGACGGGCCTTTCCATCCCCGCCTTCAACGAGTATGTCCGCTGTTTCCCGGACTGCGAAATTGTTCCCATCCAGGCCGGGGACTATGGCTTTCAGTTTGATATGGCCGCCCTCCGCAAGGCGGCGGCGGAGCTGGATAACCTGGTGATCATCAACCCCGACAACCCCAGCGGCAGCTTCCTGAAGCGGGAGGAGGTCATGGAGCTGGCCGACATCTGCCGGGAGCATGGGACGACCTTTGTGGTGGATGAGTCCTTTGTGGATTTCGCGGAGGCGCCGCTGCGCTTCACCCTGCTGGATAATGAAATTCTGGACGCCTATCCTAACCTGATGGTCATTAAAAGCATCAGCAAATCCTACGGTGTGCCGGGCCTGCGCCTGGGCGTGGCCGCCAGCGGCAACACGGCCTGGATGGAGCAGCTTCGGGGCCTGCTGCCCATCTGGAACATCAACTCCTTCGGGGAGTACTTCTTCCAAATCGTGGGCCTTTACAGCGGGGAGTACAGAACCGCCTGCAACAAAATCGTTCGCCAGCGGGAGAAAATGGCGGAGCGGCTGGGGGCCTTCCCCTTCCTGACGCCCTATCCCTCCCAGGCCAACTATATTATGTGCCGGGCGGAGGGCATCAGTTCCAAGGCGCTGGCAAGCCAGCTTCTGCGGGACGACAACCTGCTCATCAAAGACCTGTCCGCGAAAAACGGCTTCGGCGGTGCGGATTTTATCCGCGTGGCCGTCCGGGACGAGGCGGACAACCAGGCGCTGTACCAGGCGCTGGAAAAAATCCATACAGCCTAACAGACAGACCGGCCCATGCCCTGCGGCGTGGGCCGGTTCATGTAAAATCCAGGCGATTTCAACAAAAAATCGGTGCTTGAATCCCTGGGAATGAAGTTGACGCAGGAAAGATATAGTGATAATATTATCTTGATAAGTTTTCATCCATTATATACCAGCGGGTTGGTGCGCTGGGCGGGTGGGTGAATATTTATTGCTCAGTATATTAGAAAAAATTATGAGAAAGGAAAGAAAAACGCATGAAAAAGAGCATAACCAAACGGCTTGTATCTCTGCTTATGACGGTAGCGCTGCTTCTGTCCCTGGCGGTGGCCGCGGTTCCCGCTTCGGCGCTGGAGTCGGCGGAACCGGCGGAGGAGAGCGGCGGCAGCTTTGTGAATGTGTCAGAGGACGGCGGCGAGGATTACATTAACCTGTGTGTTCCCCGTTCCTTCGAGGCGGTCATTCCCGTGGATATGACCGAGGAGGAGGCCCAGGCTGCCGCGGAGTCGGCGGTGTGGTCGCTGATTTACGATGAGGCGGCGGGCTATCTTGACCCGGAGCTTTATCCGAACCACACCACCGGCGGCACCATTGACAGTTTCACAGCTCTGAATGAGGAGGCCCTGTTCAGTGAGCCGGTCACGACTGTGGAGGTAGTGGACGGTCAGGTATGCCTGAAGGTGTCCTTCGACAGCTATCTGTATTTCTACAACTCCCGTACCGGCGAGGACGGGGAGACGGTGTACACCGCTGACTACAGCGTACCCCATTCCAATGGCGGCTCCTATCTGGACGTGTGCGGCTACTACGACCTGTGTGTGGCCGTGGACGGGGAAACCCTTGGCGGGGTGGAGGTGAAGATTACGCCTTATGACAACTTCCACACTATGCAGGAGATTTACGACGCGATAGAGGAGCTGGTGGCCTACGGACAGGAGAACACTGACCTGTATATCGAGGAGTTTTCCATGGGTTCCAGCCAGGGTGACAACGGCCTGGAAAGCCTGGATATGCCCTATATCATCATCGCCAAGGACCAGGACGCGGTGCTGAACTGGCTGTCTCTGAAAGAAGAGGCGGAGAGCGACCCCACCAGTGTTATTGAGAAGATTGAAAGCGGTGAGCTGACCGATTATCAGGTTCCCGTGATGTATTCCAATATTCACTCCAACGAGGTCTCCGCGTCGGACGCTGTGCTGGGCTTTGCGGAGCTGCTGGTGGAGGCCGCTGCCGGGGACGGTACCATCGACTATAACACCCTGACCGGCTTCACCGAGGAGGGCGAGGCCGAGCTTGCGGCGCAGATGGGCGCCGAGGGCGAGCAATACAGCGTGGCTGTGCCTGACCTGGTGGCCGACACCGCCACCTATTTGGGCTATATCAAGGCCGAGGGTTCCAGCGTGTCCGCCGCTGTAGATTTGGATACCTACTACACCCAAGAGACTGTCACAGTAGATATTGACGAGCTTCTGGAGGATGTGTTCTTCATTCTGGTGCCTGAGGAAAACGTGGAGGGCCGTACCTATGTCACCCGTACCTCCTCCGGCGGCTTCGACCTGAACCGGGACAACTCCTTCCAGACCCAGGCCGAGACTCAGAACATGACCCAGCTTATCGCCATGTGGAACCCTGTCAGCTTTACGGAATTTCATGGCCGGGTTCAGACCTTCCAGTGCGAGCCCTGCGACCCGCCCCATGAGCCAAACTTTGAGTATGACCTGCTGGCTGAGCATTTGATGACCGGCGGTGAGGCCTTTGGCATTGCGGCGGTTGCCAACAACGACAGCTATAACAGCTATGTTATCCCCCAGCGGGATTACCTGAGCTACACAGGGGAGCTGACGGAGGACGGGGAGTATGAGACCTGCTGGTATGATCCCTGGGACGATATGTCCACCTCCTATACCCCCCAGTACGCCATGCTTCACGGCACGGTGGCCTACACCGTAGAGGTGCCTGCCTATAACGACGACGTGGTGCAGGCTGTGGTGTACGGCCAGCTTGGTCAGTCCAATTACATTGCTCAGAACAAGGAGAGCTATTTCCTCTGCCAGCTCCAGATTTTTGAGCGGGGCGTTACCAATGCCAATTCCGACGCCTATGAGCTGGTGGGCCAGTGGTTCTGCGACGTGTACGATGTGGAGGGGGCCGAGTCCGACCTGTTCCGCCCGGAGTACGACGGGGAGGGTCAGAACGGCAACTTCTACCCGGAGTGCTACATCATCCCCCTGGACAGCGAGCATCAGTCCAACCTCCAGGCCGCCGATGAAATGCTGACCTACCTGGTTCGCAACGGCGTTACCATCCAGATCGCGGACGAGGCCTTCGCCTATGACGGGGTGGAGTACCCTGCCGGTACGGCTGTGGTGTCCATGTACCAGGCCAAGCGCAGCGTGGCGAACGGCGTGCTGTACGACGGCACGGTCATCACGGAATGGCCTGTGCTGTATTCGGAGGGCATTACCGCCTTCAATATGACCCGTGGCTTTGACATGGTGGTGTGCGCGGAGCCTGCCGCCTATGAGATTATCGAGGCCGCCGTCAGCGATTCGGACACCTGGACGGTGGCGTCTGATGTGGTCAGCGCCAGCCAGGTCATCATTAACAACACCTCCGAGGCGGCTGTGGCCGCTGTCAACGCCCTGCTGAAGGAGGGCAAGAGCGTCAGCCTGATTACCGAGGGGGATAATATCGGCAGCTTCCTGGTCTCTCTGGAGGATTATGAGAGCGTTTCCGCCGATTACCTGCTCACCGCCCAGGCGGTGGAGGGGGAGGCCCCTGCGTCCCAGGCGCTGACTAAGGCCCCGGTGGTCTATATTTCCGGCGAGCCTGAGGACAATACGTCCGGCTTTGTCAAGTCCACCCTGGTTTCCGGCTCCTATGAGTATAACTATGACCGGCAGGCCATGGAGATACTGGGCTTCGAGGTGACAGACGACGCCTCTGAGGCGGATCTTATCATCGGCGCCGCCGCCCTGGATGAGCAGGCCCTGGAGGCCGTTAAGTCCGGCACGCCCTATATCGGGTATGGCCGCCGGGCCATTGCCTCCGCCGTGTCGCTGTTTGAGGATGGAACCCTGGTGCGTGAGACGGTCAGCTCAAACTCTATGGACGCTCTGGGCTATGTCACCTATCCCGCGGACAGCCTGATTACTGCCAGCTATGTAGCCGAGGGTGACTATATCCTCTATGGCTATGGGGCAGGCTACTTCTCCGTTATCCCCGATGGGGCGGAGATCCTGGTGCAGATGGACGGCTCTCAGGAGCTGCTGGAGGGCTTTTTGAACTCCGACGGCGAGCATTATGAGGACTTCCTGAACGATTCCATCCAGGCTATCGCCTATGAGGGCGAGGGGGCGGACGGCGCGACGCTGAACGTGGTGCTGTTTGCCAATACCCTGACCAACAAGGTGCATCAGCGGGATGAGTTTGGCTTCATTGCCAACGCCGCCTTCGCTGCCGTTCTGGCAGACTAAGCGAACAGAAATTGAGGGGCCATGTCATGGACACGGCTCCTCAATTTTATAGAATGGTGTGCTTTCCCTGGAAATATGTCTTGCGAAAACGCCATAACGATGATATACTTATACATAAACCATAAGAAAGAAGGACAAAACCTTGAAAGCGATTCGGACTGCCTTTTACACTCTCTGCTTTGCGGTGCTGCTGATGGTACCGGCGTTTGCCTCCTATGTTGACCCCTCTGTCACCACCTTTGCGATCCAGGCTGTTGTGAGCGTGGTCGTGGTGGCCGGTGCGGTCATCGGTGTGGTCTGGCGCAAGGCCAAGGAAAAAGCCATGAACGCCCTGCACATCGACGAAAACGCCGGGAAAGAGGTCGAGGACGACCTGGTGGTGTTTGACGAGACCAAGCCCGAAGGAGAGGCTGCCCCGGAAGCTGCCGCCGAGACTGCGGCGGCTCAGGAGTAATCCAGGCACCCACTGTACACAAAAAACCGTTCACCTGTTCCGCTGGAAGGTGAACGGTTTTTGTTATATCCGCGCCCGGCTACAGCGGGAAGTCCCCCGCGTGGTGGCAGGCGCATTGGCGGTCGCCGTAGGTTTTCAGCTCCGGCTTTGTGGCGCGGCACTCCTCGGTGGCGTAGGGGCAGCGGGTGTGGAAGGAACAGCCGCTGGGGAGGGCGATAGGGCTTGGTATTTCGCCGGTCAGGAGCCTGCGGCTGCTGTTGCGAAGATGGGGGTCGGCGTGGGGGATAGCGTCCAGCAGAAAGC
>JAJQFY010000011.1 GCA_021200935.1 Oscillospiraceae bacterium | reverse complement strand
GGGTGAAGGTGAAGGAAAACTGGCGGGACAGCGACGCCCTGCTGCATAATTTTGGATTTACGGACGAGTAATCAAATCAGCCCCACTGTGGCAAACTAATCCCAGCGGGGTGATTCATTTTGAAAGCCGAGCTATTATGGCAGCTTTTTCTGGATACAGGGGATCCTGTGTGCTGGATGCTTTACCGGCGCACCTTTCCCCGCTGAGGCCGAGGCGGTACATATGTTTGAAACCCTCAAGGGCCTGGTGCTGCGCCAGGTCAAATATAAGGAGGCGGATCTGCTCCTGACCGTCCTGACGGCGGAGCGGGGAAAGCTGACGGTGAAGGCCAGGGGCGCCCTTCGGAAGGGGAGCCGTCTGGGGGCGGCCAGCCAGGCCCTGTGCTATTCGGAATTTACCCTGTTCGGGAACCGGGGGCGCTGGTCGGCAAACGAGGGCGTCACCATCGACCAGTTTCTTGGCCTGCGGGAGGATATTGCCCAGCTTGCCCTGGGGGCCTATTTCGCCCAGCTTCTCGACACGGTTTGCCAGGAGGAGGTTCCGGCGGGGCCGGTGCTGTCCCTGGCGCTGAACGGGCTTTACGCCCTGAGCCGGGGGATTTACGGGCCGGAACACGTCAAGGCGGTGCTGGAGCTGCGGCTCATGTGCCTGGAGGGGTTCCAGCCGGAGGTGTCCGCCTGCGGCGTGTGCGGGCGGGTGGATATGGACGAGCCGATGTTTTCGCCCCAGGGGGGGATGGTGCATTGCCGGGCCTGCGGCGGCGCGGTTTCCGGCGGGGCGGTGCCGCTGGATCAGGCGTCCCTGGCCGCTATGCGGCATATTGTGGGGGCGGAGGCCAGGAGGGAATATTCCTTCGTCATCCCGGAGGAATCGGAAAAACGCCTGTGCCGGGCCTGTGAGCAGCTCGTCCACACCCAGCTCGACAAAAATTTCAACACATTGGATTACTGGAAAAGTGTGAGATAGCTATGGATTTATACGAAAAATCATTGCAGACCATCGAGCTTCCGGCGGTGCTGGAGCTGCTGGCCTCCAAGGCCGCGTCGGAGGGGGCCAAGGAGGCGGCCCGCCGCCTGCGGCCCTCTGGGGATGCCCGCCAGGTCAGGGAGCGCCTGGCCGAGACCACAGACGCCAAAACCATGATGGAGACAAAGGGCAGCCCATCCTTCTCCGGCCTGAAGGACGTGCGGCCCACCCTGGCCCGTGCGGACATGGGGGGTATGCTGAACACCCGGGAGCTGCTGGACATCGCGGGGGTGCTGTTCTGCGCCCGCGCCGCCTCCTCCTACGCCTCTGGCCGGGGGGAGTGCGGGTGCCTGAAGCGGCTGTTTTTCGCCATCTCTCCCAACCGCTTTTTGGAGGATAAAATCACCCAGTCCATCACCGGGGAGGAGGAGATTGCCAACGGGGCCAGCCAGGAGCTGGGGGACATCCGCCGGAAAATGCGGGCCGCCTCCGCCCGTGTGCGGGACAATTTGCAGCGCATTATCTCCTCCCCCTCCTACTCCAAGGTCTTGCAGGAGGCCATCATCACCCAGCGGAACGGGCGCTATGTGGTTCCCGTGCGGGCAGAGAAGAAGGGCGACCTGCCCGGCCTTGTCCATGACGTAAGTTCCAGCGGGGCCACCCTTTTTGTGGAGCCAATGGGGGTGGTGAAGGCCAACAACGAGCTGCGGGAGCTGGCCGCCAAGGAGAAGGCGGAGATCGAGTGCATCCTGATGGAGCTGAGTGCGGACTGCGCCGCCGCCAGGGGCAGCATCGACCTGGACTATACCATTCTCACGGAGCTTGACCTGATTTTCGCCAAGGGGGAGCTGAGCTATCAGCTCAACTGCGGGGAGCCGGTTTTAACGGAAAATCAGATCATTCTCAAAAAAGCCCGCCACCCGCTGCTGCCGAAGGGGGAGGCGGTGCCTATCGACGTGTCCCTGGGGGGCGAGGAGTACGACGCCATGGTGATCACCGGCCCCAACACCGGCGGCAAAACGGTGACGCTGAAAACCCTGGGCCTTTTCTGCGCCATGGCCGGGTGCGGCCTGCATATCCCGGCGGGGGACGGCAGCGCCGTGCCGGTGGTGCGGAATATCCTGGCGGACATTGGGGATGAGCAGTCCATCGAGCAGTCTCTCTCCACCTTTTCCAGCCATATGGTGACGATTGTTTCCATTCTGGAAACCTGCGGCCCCGGCACCCTGGTGCTGCTGGACGAGGTGGGGGCCGGAACCGACCCCACGGAGGGGGCGGCTCTGGCGGTGGCGATTCTGGAATATGTGCGCCAGACCGGGGCGCTGGTGGCCGCCACCACCCACTATGCGGAGCTGAAGGTCTACGCCACCAATACGGCGGGGGTGATGAACGCCTCCTGCGAGTTCGACGTGCAGACCCTGCGGCCCACCTATCGGCTTCTGGTGGGCATCCCCGGCAAATCCAACGCCTTCGCCATCAGCAGCCGCCTGGGCCTGCCGGACACCATCATCGAGGACGCGAAGCAGCGGCTGAGCGCGGAGTCGGCGGATTTTGAGCGTACCATTCAGCGTCTGGAGGAGCAGCGCCAGGCCATGGAGCGCCAGACGGAGGAACGGGAAAAGGCCCGCCGCCAGGCGGAGGAGGACGCGAAAAAGGCGGACGCCCTGCGCCGGGAGCTGGAGGTGCGCCTAGAAAAGGCGGAGCTGAAGGCCCGCCGGGAGGCGGAGCGGATTTTGCAGGAAGCCCGCGCCGCCGCAGATGAGGCGTACCGGGAGATAGATCGAGAGCGGGCCATGGCCAATGAGGCGGCGGATCACCAGAGGATAAACGAGGCCCGGGCGGATATGCGCCGGAAGCTGAACCAGGCGGAGAGCCGCCTCCGCCGGCCCCAGGAGCCGGCTGTGCCGAATACGCCCAGCCGCCCCATCAAGGCGGGGGACACGGTGGAGCTTCTGTCCGCGGGGCTAAAGGCGGATGTGATAAAGGTAAACGACAACGGCACCCTGTATCTCCAGGCGGGCATTATGAAGGTGACGGCCTCCCCCCAGGAGGTGCGCCTGGTGGAGAACGCGCCGAAGAAAAAGCAGGCGGTGTCCTCCGGGGGCGGGCAGACCCTCCGCCGGGCCGCCGTGGCCCCGGAGCTGGACATCCGGGGCATGATGGCGGACGAGGCGGAGCTTGTGGTGGAGCGCTATCTGGATTCCGCCAGCGCCGCCCGGCTGGAAACCGTCACCATCATCCACGGCAAGGGAACCGGCGCCCTGCGGGCCGCGGTGCAGCAGCTCCTCCGGCGGAATAAGCTGGTCAAGAGCTTCCGGCTGGGCCGCTATGGAGAGGGCGAGACGGGCGTTACCGTTGTGGAACTGAAATAAAACGGGAACCCCAAAGCCGTGACAACTGTGCAATCCTCCAAAACGTTAAAAAAGGTTTGCGAACTGTGAAGATTTTTGATAGAGTATAAGTAATAATTGCTTGCAATATCAGGAATGGGGGTTCCACAATGATCAATCGTGAAGTGACTATTAACAACCAGGTGGGGCTGCACGCCAGACCCGCAACCTTTTTTATCCAGAAGGCCAATGAGTTTAAAAGCACCATCTGGGTGGAGAAGGATGATCGCCGCGTAAACGCAAAGAGCCTACTGGGCGTTCTGTCTCTTGGTATCGTCAAGGGGACAACCATCAATATCATCGCCGACGGCGTCGATGAGACCGAGGCGGTGGATACCCTGACCGATCTAATAGACAGGGAATTTGTGGAGTAATTCCGCATCTCCCGGCAGGGAGTGCCTGCCGGGCGGGTAATAAGAACCAGATGAAAAGGGTGTGTTCCGGCACACCCTTTCCTCGTGCTTGGGGAGACTATGGACAAGATTGCCGCGCTGCGGGAAAAAGCGAATAAGCTGCCCCTTCAGCCAGGGGTGTATATTATGATGGACGCCTCCGGCCAGGTCATCTATGTGGGCAAGGCCAAGGCGCTGAAAAACCGGGTGACGAGCTATTTCCGGGGCGACCACCTGCCCAAGGTGGCGGCCATGGTCAGCCATGTGGACGACTTTTCCGTCATTGTGGCAGGCTCGGAGTTTGAGGCCCTGGTGCTGGAAAACAGCCTGATAAAGCGCCATCAGCCCCATTATAATATCCTCCTGCGGGACGACAAGACCTATCCCTTCCTGCGCCTGGACTGGGGCCAGGAGTACCCGGTCTTTTCCATCGTCAACCGCGTCCAGCCCGACGGGGCGCAGTATTTCGGCCCCTATGGAGGCCGGGGCGTCAGCAAGGGGATATTGGACGCCCTGGCCAAGGCCCTGCGGCTGCCCGCCTGCTCCCGCCGCTTCCCCCGGGATATCGGCAAAGAGCGGCCCTGCCTGAACTGGCACATGGGAACCTGCGAGGGCTGGTGCCGGGGGACGCCGGATCGGGAGCAGTACCGGGAGCGGATGGAGCAGGCCGTCCAGATTCTGACCGGGGGCGCCGGGGCGCTGACACGGGAGCTGGAGGCTCAAATGCTCCAGGCGTCGGAGGAGCTGCGCTTTGAGCGGGCCGCCGAGCTGCGGGATCGTATGCTGGCGGTAAAGGAGCTTTCCAACCAGCAGACGGTGATAAACGCCGCCCGCGCCGACACAGACGCCATCGGCTTCCGCCGGGGAGCCAAAACCGCCTTCGTGGTGCTGCACTACGCGGACGGGGATCTGGCGGGCAAGGACACGGAGCTTATGCCGGAGCCTCTGGAGGAGGACGGGGCGGCTGTGTCTGCCCTTGTCCGGCAGTATTATACCCGCCGGGGGGTCTGGCCCAGAACCGTGCTTCTGCCTGTGGAGCTGGAGGACGAGGAGCCGCTGAGCCAGCTCCTGACCCAGTTGGCCGGGCATCGGGTGGAGCTGGCCGTCCCCAAGCGGGGCGTGAAGCGGGAGCTGGTGCAGGCGGCGGAGCGCAACGCCCAGGACGAGGGCCTCCGGGCAGAGAGCGAGGCGGAGCGCCGGAGCAAAACCCTGCAATGGCTGCAAAAAATGCTGGGCCTGGAGGGGGAGATACGGCGCATCGAGTCCTTCGATATCTCCAATACCGGCAACTTCGGCATCGTGGCCTCTATGGTGGTGTTTGAGGAGGGCCGTCCGGCCAAGAGCAAATACCGCCGCTTCCGCATGAAGGAGGTGCAGACCCAGGATGACTTCGCCAGTATGCACGAGGCCGTGGGCCGTCGTATGGCCCATTACGCGGAGGGGGATGAAAAATTCATGCCCCTGCCGGATCTGCTGCTGATAGACGGGGGCGTGGGGCAGGTGGGAGCCGCCTGCGACGCCATGGCGGAGCATGGGATCACAGGGGTGCCGGTGTTCGGCATGGTGAAGGACGACCGCCACCGCACCCGGGCGCTGACAACGCCGGATGGCCGGGAAATCGGCCTGGCGGGCAGCCCCGCCGTGTTTGCCCTGGTGGGGAATATCCAGGAGGAGACCCACCGCTTTGCCATCGAATACCACCGCACCCTGCGGAAAAAGACCATCGGCTCCCAGCTTGACGAGATACCCGGCGTGGGGCCGAAGCGCCGGGCCGCGCTGCTGAAGCGCTTCAAAAGCGTCAAGGCCATATCCCAGGCGACGGAGGAGGAGCTGGCCCAGGCCGTCCCCCGAACCGCTGCAAGGGCGGTCTACGCCCATTTTCATCAGGAGGAAAAGCAATGAGAGTGATTGCAGGCGAGGCCCGGGGGCGGCGGCTGCTGGAGCCGAAGGATATGTCCGTCCGCCCCACCACGGATATGGTGAAGGAGGCGGCCTTCAGCATTTTGCAGTTTGACCTGGCCGGGCGGCGGGTGCTGGATTTGTTCGCCGGAACCGGCCAGCTCGGCATCGAGGCCCTGAGCCGGGGGGCGGCGGAATGCGTTTTTGTGGACAGCAGCCCCGCGTCCCTGGCGCTGGTGCGGAAAAACCTGGAAATCTGCCATATGCGGGCCACGGTCATCCAGCGGGACGCTTTGGATTACCTGGGGGGCTGCGGGAAATTCGACGTGATTTTGCTGGACCCGCCCTACCACCTGGGACTATATCATCCTGTTTTATCCGCGATTTTTAGATTTGACATATTAACAGATGGTGGTATAATACTGGTCGAAAGTATGCGAAATGAGCCGATGCCGGAGGCCGTCCCCCCCTACAGACTGGCGAGGGCTTACCATTACGGCAAAATATCCCTTACGACCTATAAGAAAAACATACATACATGAGGGAAACGCCATGACGACAGCTATTTATCCGGGCAGCTTTGACCCCATCACCCTGGGGCATTTGAACATCATCCGCCGCGCCGCGCAGATCTTCGACAAGGTGGTGGTCTGCGTGATGAAAAACAGGGAAAAATCCCCCCTGTTCACCCTGGAGGAGCGCGTGGAGCTGGCAAAAAAAGCCACCGCCCGGTATGCCAACGTAGAGGTGACGACAACCGATATGCTGCTGGTGGAGTACGCCAAGCGGTTTGAAAACCCGGTCATCGTCAAGGGCCTGCGGGCCGTGTCCGACTTCGATTACGAGTTCCAGATCGCCCTTATCAACAAGAAGATGAACCCTGACCTGGAGACCCTGTTTCTTACGGCCAGTGAGAAGTATACGTTTTTAAGCTCTACCGCCGTCAAGGAGATGGCTACCTATGGCGCCGACCTGACAGAGCTGGTTCCTATGGAAATTATTGACGACGTATTGACGAAAACACAAATGAGGAGGCAGACAGAGAAATGAACGACAACGAGGGTATTCTTGAGCTTATCGAGCTTTTGTATTCCATGATTTCTGAGGCCTGGGGCGTTCCTCTCGGCAACGACAGGTGTCTTGTGGACAGGGAAAAGGCCCTTGACTTGATTGAGGAAATCAAGGCCCAGCTCCCGGCGGAGATGGCCGAGGCAAAGCGTCTGGTCTCCGCCCGCGATGAGTTCATCCGCAGCGCCAAAAAGGAGGCCGAGTCCGTCCGCAAGCTGGCGGAGGAGCGCTCCCGGAAGCTGGTGGACGAGCAGGAAATTGTTCGGGCCGCCAAGGCCAAGTCGGAGGAGATTCTGGCCACGGCGGAGAGCAAGTCCCGGGAGATCCGCCGCGCCGCCAATGAGTACCTGGATGAGTCCCTGGCCGGGGCGGAGCAGTCCATGGCCCAGTCTCTGGAAAATATACGCCAGTGCCGCGCCCGGTTCCGCGCCGCCGCCGGTCAGCCCTCTGGCCGCCAGGCAAAGCAGGAGTAAGAGGTACCCCAACAGCTCAATACCGCAGACAAGGCAGCGGCCCATGGCCGCTGCTTTTTTTCGTCCCCCACCCTTTTCGGTGGGGGATTTTTTTGTAAAAGGGCGCGGTTATGCAAAATTAACTAGAAAAAGCCTTGAAATTTCGATTGCAATGAGCGAACTCGATGTTTTCCGGCCTGGGGGCGATTTTGGCCGATTTTCTCCCGGATGGGAGACAGGCCGGGGAAACAAGATGTTGTGGTGGGGGTGCTGAACGATAACAATAGGAAAAAATTGGAAGGAAAAAATCACAATTTCCGCGAGAAATTTCCGCTTGCAATTTGAGCCGCCGCCCCCTATAATAAAAGTCACGGTGGGGCGAAGTGGGGCAAAATGTTTTGTTTTCCCACACCAGTGGCTCAATTTCACAGGAAACGGTTGGGAGGTGTTCCGTATGACAGGAGAATATCATCACTCTCTTGACGCCAAGGGACGCCTTTTTATTCCCTCCCGCCTGCGGGAGGAGCTGGGCCCGGAGTTTTACGTCACTCTGTCTATGGACAGGTGCCTTTGCGCCTACAGCGCCGAGCAGTGGCAGATCTTCTCCGACAAGGTGAACGCCATGCCGTATGTGAAGCAGCGGGCCATGCGCCCTCTGTACGCCTTTGCCAGCAAGTGTGAGCTGGACGCCCAGGGCCGTGTGCTTCTGCCCCAGAACCTGCGGGAGCGGGTGGGGCTGGTGAAAAATGTCACCGTGCTGGGCAGCAACAACCACGCGGAGTTCTGGGACAGCGACGAGTGGGACGCCATCCGGGATGGCGAGGCGTCGCCTGAGAACATCGCGGCAGTGATGGAGGCGCTTGACTTCTGATGGAGCATCGAAGCGTTCTCCTGCGGGAATGTATAAAGTACCTGAACATCCGTCCCGATGGGGTATATGTGGACGGAACCCTGGGCCTTGGGGGGCATTCCGAGGCAATACTGGAACACCTGACAACAGGAAGGCTCCTTGGCATTGACCGGGACGATATGGCCCTGGACTATGCCAGCCGTCGGCTGGCCCGGTTCGGGGAGCGGGCGGCGCTGGTCAAGGGGAGCTTTGGCGACCTGGGGGCCATTATGGACAGCCAGGGCATCACCCAGGCGGACGGACTTTTGTTCGACCTGGGTGTCTCGTCTCCCCAGCTTGACGACGAGGCACGGGGCTTTTCCTATATGCACGACGCCCCGCTGGATATGCGGATGGATCAGTCCATGCCCCTGACGGCCAGAGATGTGCTGAACACCTGGTCGGAGACGGAGCTGAGAAGCATTTTCTGGCGCTACGGGGAGGAGCGATACGCCGGGCGCATTGCGTCGGCGGTGGTCGCCCGCCGGGCGGACAGGCCCCTTGAGACAACAGGAGAATTTGCGGCGCTGATACGGGAGGCCATGCCCGCCGCAGCCCGCCGGGAGCGGCAGCACCCTGCGAAGCGGTGCTTTCAGGCGGTGCGGATCGCCGTCAACGACGAGCTGGGCGAGCTGGAGCGTATGCTGGCCCAGGCGGCGGACAGACTTGCGCCGGGGGGGCGGCTTCTGGTCATCAGCTTCCACTCCCTGGAGGACAGGCTGGTGAAGGAGGCCATTCGGAAAAGGGAGAACGGCTGCACCTGCCCGCGGGATTTTCCCGTGTGTACCTGCGGCTTTGTCCAGACCCTGAAAAGCGTAACGCGAAAGCCGGTGGTACCCACCGCAGCAGAAACAGAGGAAAACCCGCGGGCCAGAAGCGCCCGCCTGCGTATTGCGGAGAAGGTGTAGTTATGCAGGAAATAAAGACGTTTAAAAGCTATAACTTCGTGACCGGCGCCGTGGACGGCACCCTGGCCTATGACTTTGGAAATCCCGACGCCTACGCCGGGCAGGAGCAGTATGAATACCCCGGCGAGACCCTTCAAAGCCCGGAGGGGCAGGACTGGGCCAAGGAGCGGCCCGGCAAAGGCACAAAGACCAAAACGAAGGAAAAGGGCAGGGCCCGGGCGCGGGAGCGGACCAGGCCCCGCGTGTCGGCGGCAGCGGTGGTGGGCTATTTGTGCGTCACGGTGCTGTGCGTCATGCTGATGCTGGCCCAGATACAGCTGATGGAGCTGTCCGACACGGCGGCTGACCTGGAAAGCCAGATTTCCGAGCTGGAAACGGAAAAGGACAAGCTGACGGCGGAATATGAGACCACCTTCAACCTGAAGGACGTGGAGGAGTACGCCGAAAACGTCCTGGGTATGCAGGAGCCTCAGGAGGATCAGATTTATTACCTCTCCGGCGTGTCCGCCGGGGACAAGGCCGTGGTCGTCACCCACGAGGAGACGAAGCTGTTCTCCCTGGGCCTGGAGGATCTGATGAATTCTGTCCAGGCGTTTATTGATGGCATTTTTAATTGACAAGCGTATTATACTGGTAGTACAAGGAGCGGATAGCGGAACCAAGCGACCCAAAGGAGAACCCTATGTCACAAAAACGCAAATCTAAGGAACCCAAGTCACCAAACCGTATGATGCTTCGCCGCACACTGTTTCTTTTGATCGTGTGCGGCATAGTTGCTTTTATAGTATTAGGGGTGCGGCTGTATATTATACAAATCGTGAACCACGACGAGTATGAGGCGGCGGCCATGGAGCAGCAGCTCCGGGAGACCACCGTTTCCGCCAAGCGCGGCACCATCTACGACAGAAACATGAACATCCTGGCTATGAGCGCCTCCTCCAGCAATATCTACATAAGCCCGGCGGAAATCGCCATGTACGACGAGGACGCCGAGCTGATTGCCAGCACCCTGGCGGAGATACTGGATCTTGAATATGACGATATATATGCGCTGACCCAGAACACCTCCTCCTGGTACACCACCGTGGCCCGAAAGGTGGACGACGACATCGCCGAGCAGGTGCGGGCCTTTAAAGAGCAATATGGCCTGATGGGGGTCAAAATTGAGGAGGCGTCCAAGCGCTATTACCCCTACAGCAGCCTGGCCTGCCATATCATCGGCTATGTGGGGTCGGACGACTATGGCCTGGCGGGGGTTGAATATTACTACGACGATACGCTGTCCGGCACGGACGGGCGCATTGTCCGGGCCACCAACGCCAACGGCACGGACATGATGTTTACCGACTACGAGGACTACTACGACGCGGAGGGCGGCTACAGCCTGGTGCTGACCATCGACGAGACGGTGCAGTATTACCTGGAGACCGCCCTGGAGCAGGCGGTGGAGGACTATATGTGCAGCGACGGCGCCGCCGGCATCGTCATGGACGTGAACACCGGGGCCATTTTGGGCATGGCCTCCATCGGGAATTTTGACCTGAATGACTGCCTGACCATCAGCGAGGCGGATCAGGAGGAGGCGGACGCGGCGGAGACCGAGGAGGAGCGAAACGAGATTATCAGCACGGCCCGGTCTCTTCAATGGCGGAACAAGGCCATATCCGATACCTATGAGCCAGGCTCCACCTTCAAGATTATCACCCTGGCTATGGCTCTGGAATCGGGGGCCATTACGATGGACTCCACCTTTTACTGCGGCGGCAGCATGAGCGTGCTGGGCCGTACAACGGAGCTGAACTGCTGGAGTACCGGCGGCCACGGAACCGAGACCCTGACCGAGGCGGTTATGAACTCCTGCAATATTGCCTTCGTCAACATCGGGCTCAGCGTGGGGGCGGAGACCTTCTATGAGTATGCGGAAGCCTTCGGCCTGTTCGATACCACCGGCATTGATTTGCCCGGCGAGGCCAGCAGTATTTGGTGGGACGAGGAGACCTTTTACGACGAGGACAATAAATCCCAGCTCGCGGCGGCCTCCTTCGGCCAGACCTTTGCCATCACGCCTATCCAGCTCATCACGGCGGTCAGCGCTGTGGCGAACGGGGGGTATTTAATGCAGCCCTATGTGGTGGACCAGGTGCTGGATTCCGACGGCAACGTCATCAGCCAGACCGACCCCACTGTTGTGCGCCAGGTAATCAGCGAGGAAACCAGCGCTCTCTGCTGCGAGATATTGGAGCAGGTGGTGGGAAATTCCAACGGCACCGGCAAAAACGCCTATGTGGCGGGCTACCGGGTGGCCGGGAAAACCGGCACCTCTGAGGACGTTAGCTACGAGGCCAGCACCGGCACGAAAAAATACATCGTTTCCTTCATCGGCTTCGCCCCGGCGGACGACCCGGAGGTGTGCGTGCTGGTTCTGCTGAAGGGTCCCAGCTCCGCCAGCGGCACCCATGTCTCCGGCGGCCAGATGGCGGCCCCCACCGTGGGAACCATCCTCTCTAACATCCTGCCCTATCTGGGGGTGGAGCCGGAGTACACCGACGAGGAGGAGGAGCTGGTGGATAAGACCGTACCCCGTCTGATCGGCAAGACCGTGGCGGAGGCGGAGGCGGCCCTGGAGGAGCTGGGGCTGGATTACCGGGTGGTGGGCGAAGGCACCGCCGTTACCGCCCAACTGCCAAAGGCCAATTCCACCGTGGCAGCCGGGAGCGAGATCGTTCTCTACTGCGGGGAGGAGGCGTCCGCCGAGCAGGTGGAAATGCTGGATCTGACCGGCCTGGATTATGAGACGGCCCGTATCCGTATGGGCTGGTATGGCCTGTACGTCAAGGCGGAGGGTACGCTGCTGGAAAGCGGCACCGTCACCGTGGTAAAGCAGAGCGTGGAGGCCGGAGAGATGGTGGATGTAGGGACGGTTGTCACCGTCACCCTGTCCGATTCCAGCAACCTGGGCCGATACTAAAAAATGCATCCGCGGGGCGCTTTGCGCTTTGTGTAGGAGGTTGGTAGTAAGTATGAAACTGCGAGAGCTTTTGGCGGAGGTTCCCGTCCAGGAGGCCACGGCCTGCCTGGATGGGGATATCCGGGATATATGCTATAATTCCCGCCGGGTTATGCCGGGGGATCTGTTTGTGGCGGTGGAGGGAATGAAAAGCGACGGCCACCGCTTCATCCGGGACGCCCTGGAAAGGGGTGCGGCGGCGGTGCTGTGCCAGCGCAGGCCGGAGGGGGATGTCCCCTATGTGCTGACGCCGGACAGCCGGAAGGCGCTGGCCCTGGTGTCGGCGGCCTTCTTCGGCCACCCGGCGGATAAGATGTGCATGGTCGGCGTCACCGGCACCAACGGAAAAACCACCTCCACCATTCTGATAGAGCACATTTTAGAGGACTGCCTGGGGGCCAAGGTGGGGCTGGTAGGCACCATATCCAACTGGATAGGCGGCCAGGAGCTGGCCACGGAGCGCACCACGCCGGAGTCCTACGACCTGCAAAGGCTGCTGGCCCAGATGGTTTCGGCAGGCTGTCAGTACGGGGTGATGGAGGTATCCTCCCACGCCCTGGTGCTGGACAGGGTGGAGGGGATTCACTTCCAGGCGGGGCTGTTCACCAACCTGACCCAGGATCACCTGGACTTCCACGGCACCGTGGAAAGCTATGCCCAGGCCAAGGCCCGGCTGTTTTCCCGGTGTGATGCCGGGGCGGTGAATCTGGACGACCCGTGGGCGGACTTTATGATGAACCAGGCCGACTGCCCGGTGCTGGGCTATTCCGCCGAGGGCAGGCCGGAGGCGGCGCTGGGGGCGGAAAATGTGTCTTTAGCCGCCGACGGCGTCTCCTTCACAGCCAGAAGGGGGACGGAGCGGAGGGCGGTCAGCCTGCATATTCCGGGCCGCTTTTCCGTCAGCAACGCCCTGACTGCCATCAGCGCGGGGCTGCTGCTGAACATTCCCCTGGCGGACTGCGCCGCCGCCCTGGAAAAATCCCAGGGGGTGAAGGGCCGGGTGGAGCTTGTTCCCACGCCGCCGGATTTCACCATGGTGATTGACTACGCCCACACCCCGGATGCCCTGGAAAAGGTGCTGAAAACCATGAGGGAGGTCTCCCGGGGCCGCCTGGTGGCGCTGTTTGGCTGCGGCGGAGACCGGGACGCCACCAAGCGCCCCATCATGGGCCGGATCGCGGCGGAAAACGCTGATTTTTCCATTGTCACCAGCGACAACCCCCGCACGGAGGAGCCGGAGAAAATCATCCGGGATATCCTGGCGGGTATGCCCGCCGACGCGCCCCGGCAGGTTATCTGTGACCGCCCGGCGGCCATCGGCTGGGCCATCGCCCATCACCAGCCGGGGGATGTGATCGTCCTGGCCGGAAAGGGTCATGAGACCTACCAGGAGGCAAACGGGGAAAAGCGCCACATGGACGAGCGGGAGATTGTGGCGGACTACATCAAGAGGAACGAGGAGCAAATCATATGACGACACGGCTGATCGCGGCCCTGGTACTGGGCTTTGTTGTGGCGGCGCTGCTGGGACGGGTATATGTCCCGTGGCTGCGGAAAATACACGCCGGGCAGGAGATTCGGGAGGACGGCCCCACCTGGCATATGTCCAAGGCGGGAACCCCCACCATGGGCGGCGTTATATTCATTGCCGCCGTGACGGCGGTGGTGCTGACGGTGGGCTTCACCTATATTAGAAGCGGGGACATGGGCGCCATATTCGTGCTGCTGTTTTCCATGTTTTACGGGGCCATAGGCTTTCTGGACGATTTTGAAAAGCTGAAAAAGAAGCAGAACCTGGGCCTTTCCGCCAGGGCGAAGTTTATTTTGCAGCTTGTGGTGGCTATTGCCCTGCTGTATCTGCTGCGGCTGGAGGGGTACCTGACCCCGGAGGCGGTGTATATCCCCTTTTGGAACGTTACAATTTCCATGCCGGAGTGGCTTTATTTCATCCTGGCGGCCTTTATCATCGTGGGGACGGTCAACTCCGTGAACCTGACGGACGGGGTGGACGGCCTGGCGGCCAGCGTGACGGTGCCGGTGTTTGTGTTTTACACGGCGGTGTGCTTTGCCTGGGGGGTGCAGTATCGCTCCCTGGCGGTGTTTGCCGCCGGGCTGACCGGGGGGCTGTTCGGCTTTCTGATATACAATTTCCACCCGGCCAAGTGCTTCATGGGGGACACGGGCAGCCTGTTTCTGGGCGGGGCCGTGTGCGGCATGGCCTTCGCTTTGGATATGCCCCTCATTTTAGTGACCCTGGGCATCATATATATTATAGAGGCCCTGTCGGATATTTTGCAGGTCGCCTACTTCAAGCTGACCCACGGCAAGCGCATTTTCAAAATGGCCCCCTTCCATCACCATCTGGAGATGGGGGGCTGGAGCGGCCATAAGTGGACGGAAAAGCAGATTGTGGCCCTGTTCACGGGGATTTCCCTGGTGTTCGCGGTCATATCCTTCGCGGGGTGCATAGGCCGCTTCGGCTGACGCCCCGGGGCAAATCGCGCCAACATCGACATCAACATCCAGTACAGAAAGGGGAGGGAGCCATTGCCCGACAAACACGACAACGCCATCCATTATGAAAACACACGTCTGGCCGATTATACCTACGACGACTCCATCGAGCGCGGGCCGGTGGATCTGCCCTTTGCGCTGCTGACCATTTTGCTTTTGACCATCGGCGTTATTATGGTGCTTTCCGCCAGCTATGCCAGAGCATACTATGACGTATCCAGCGGTTCGGGGGGCAACGCCACCTATTACTTCGTCCGGCAGTTCCTGTTCGCCCTGCTGGGCGTGGCGTTTATGTTCTTCCTGTCCCGGTTTCCCATGGGCTTCTTTTACCGCATTTCCGATATTGTTATGCTGGTGTCCATTATCCTGCTGGCGCTGGTGCTGCTGGTGGGCGAAACGGCCAACGGCGCCAAACGCTGGATAAATCTTGGCTTCACCACCTTCCAGCCCTCGGAGGTGGCAAAAATCGCCATCGTGCTGTATTTTGCCGCCCTTATATGCCGAAGCAAGGGCAAGCTGAACACCCTCCGCTCCCTGATCCCCTTTGGCATCGTGCTGGCGATTGTGTGCTTTTTGCTGTATGAGGAGCCGCATATGTCCGGCATTATCATCATTCTGGCCCTGGGCATTGTCATGCTGTGGCTGGGCGGCGTACCCATGAAGTGGTTCGTCATGGCCTTCGCTCTGGTGGCGGGGGTGGGCATCGTGGGTTATTTCGGCTTTTCCTACGTGCAAAACCGCGTGACCGCCTGGCTTGACCCCTGGGCGGACGCCTCCGACACAGGCTATCAAATCGTCCAGTCCCTGTATACCATCGGCTCCGGCGGACTGCTGGGCCTGGGCCTTGGAAACTCCCGACAGAAATATCTGTACCTGCCGGAGGAGCATAACGACTTCATCTTTTCCATCGTCTGCGAGGAGCTGGGCTACATCGGGGCCATGCTGATTTTGTGCCTGTTTGCCCTGCTTATCATACGGGGCTACTGGCTGTCCATGCACGCCAGAGACAGGTATAGCTGCCTGGTCGGCGCGGGGCTGACCACCCACCTGGCCTTACAGGTTATATTAAATGTTGCAGTCGTCACCAACACCATCCCCACCACGGGCATATCCCTGCCCTTTTTCAGCTACGGCGGCACGGCGCTGCTGCTCCAGCTCGCGGAGATGGGGATCATCCTGTCCCTTTCCAGGGACATCCCGGAGAAGAAGTAAATGAGATTTTTGTTTACCTGCGGCGGCACGGCGGGACATATTAATCCCGCCCTGGGCGTGGCTGGGCGAATACGGGAGCTGCTGCCGGACGCGGAGATCCTGTTCGTCGGGGCCGAGCGCCAAATGGAGACGGAGCTGGTGCCGCGAGAGGGCTATGACCTGCGGACTGTCCGGGTCTCCGGCTTCGAGCGGAGCATGAAGCCAAAAATGATAGCGGAAAATGTAAGAGCCGTGGGGCGGCTGGTGAAATCCTCCGCCCAGGCCAGGCGAATCCTGAAGGAGTTCCGCCCGGACGCGGCCATTGGCACCGGCGGCTATGTGTGCTACCCGGTGCTGCGGGCGGCGGCGGCCATGGGCATCCCCACAGCGGTGCATGAGTCCAACGCCGTGCCGGGGCTTACCACCCGTATGCTGGAGAAGAAAATGGATCGGATTCTGGTGGGCTTTGAGGGCAGCCGGAGCTATTACCACCACCCGGAGCGGGTGGAGGTGACGGGAACCCCCGTCCGGGTGGATTTTCGGGGGGCGGACAAGGGCCGCGCCCGCCGGGAGCTGGGCCTGGACGCCCGGGAGCCGGTGGTGCTGGCAGTGTTCGGCTCCCTGGGGGCGGACTATATGAACCGGGCCATGCTGGATTTTATCTGCCGGATGGGGCCGAAGCCGGGCTTTCGACTGATTTATGCCACCGGCAAGCAGTATTATGACCGGGTGCGGGCCGCCCTGCGGGAGGAGCATATTGCCTCCCCCGCTGCGGACGTGCGGGAGTACATTTACGATATGCCAAAGGTCATGGCGGCGGCGGACGTGATCCTCTGCCGCAGCGGGGCCTCCACCATCAGCGAGCTGACCTATCTGGGCAAGCCTGCGGTGATTGTCCCCAGTCCCAACGTGGTCAACAACCATCAGGAGAAAAACGCCCGCGTCCTGGCCGATGCCGGGGCGGCCCGTATGCTCCTGGAGGGGACGTTTGACGGCGCGTCCCTCTATGAGGAGGTGACGGGTCTGCTCCACGACCCCCAGGCCATGGCCCGTATGCACATTGCCAGCCGGAACCTTGGGGTGGACGATGCCACGGACAGAATCACCTCCATCCTCCTGGGACTTGCACAGAAGGACAAAATGGAGTAAAATCAGAAAATAATCGGCCCCCGCGGTACGATTTTGGTTTTTCCGCATAGTATGTGATGTGACGACATTATGTTGCAGCATACCTGCTGGGAGGACAGAATATGAGCGTATGGCGGATCAAGGGCGGTTCCGCCCTGGAGGGGAGCCTGACCATCCAGGGTTCAAAAAACGCCGTGCTGCCGATTTTGGCGGCGACAATACTGACAGGCTGTGAGACGGAGCTTACCAACTGCCCCGCCCTGCGGGACGTGGAGGCGTCGCTGAATATTCTGCGGCACCTGGGCTGCCGGGTGGAGCGGCAGGAGGACGTGATTCGGGTGGATTCCCGGCCCGTGACCGGGTGCGGCATCCCCCACGCGCTGACGCGGGAAATGCGCTCCTCGGTGATATTCCTGGGGGCTGTGCTGGGCCGCTGCGGCGAGGCCAGGCTCTCCATGCCCGGCGGCTGCGAGCTGGGGCCAAGACCCATCGACCTGCACCTGAGCGCCATGGAGGCCCTGGGGGGCCGTGTTCAGGGGAGCGGCGGGGAGATTTTCTGCACCGCCCCGGCGCTGCGGGGCGGCACCGTCCATTTGGAGCTTCCCAGCGT
>JAJQFY010000028.1 GCA_021200935.1 Oscillospiraceae bacterium | reverse complement strand
ATAGAAGATGATTTGGTCTTTTATGTCAAAGGGCAGGGGAGACCCCTCGTCCAAAAGCTGGCACAGCTTTTTGTGGGCGGCGTCCCGTGCGGTGTATATGGTGCCGGTGATGCGTACCTCATCCCCCGCGTGGAGGGTTTTCACCGTCTCCGGGGTCAGGGGCGTTTGAATGTGGACAGGAGCGGTCATTGCAGCACCTCCGATGCGTAACGCAGGCTGTGGCACCCCACGCTGACGGCGCAGGGCAGGCCCGCAATATGGGTGGGAGCCTGGATGATGTTCACGCCGATGGAAAATTTCTTCACCTGGTCGTAAAGCTCCTGCTCCAGGGCGGCGTAATAGGGGTCGGGGTTCGGCTCCATGCGAAGCACTGCCTTTTTGGACAGATAGGCCACCCGGTCAAAGCTGGCCCCAATGCCCACCCCAATCATCACGGGAGGGCAGGCGTCCGGGACGGCCAGACGGGCCGTCTCTAAAACGAAGCGCTTCACGCCCTCCAGGCCGTCCGCAGGGGCCAGCATGGAGACTCTGGCCTTGTTCTCGCAGCCAAAGCCCCGGGGGGCTACGGTGATTTTCAGGGTGTTCCCCGGTACTATGTCCATGTATACCAGGGCGGGGGTGTTGTCCCCGGTGTTCTCCCGCCGCAGGGGGTCGGAGACGATGGAGGCCCGCAGATACCCGGCCTTCACCGCCCGGCGGACGCCCTCATTCACCGCGCTCTGGATGGAGCCGGTGATGTGGACATCCTGGCCGATTTCCAGATACACGGCGGCCAGGCCCGTATCCTGGCACAGGGGGATGATGCCGTTTTTCTCGAAATTTTCAATGATATAGGGGTTGCCAAAATCGTACAGCCGCTGCTTTACCGGCTCCGGCAGATGGAGGCAGGCGTCCACATACAGCCGTTCCACGGCGTCCGTTATCCGGGCGGCGGCTATCTCTGTCATGCTCATGGATGGTATACCACCTGGGGAACCCGCTTATGCTCACTGGCGTTGTGGAAGCGGGCGAGGATCTTTTTATCCTCCTCCGTTGCCGTGCCGGTCAGGAGGTACTGGTCTATTTTGGCGTAGGAGATGCCCATTTCGCTCTCATCGGTCTGGCCCTCGAAAAGACCGGCGGAGGGAGCCTTTGTCCGCACGGACATGGGCGCGTCCAGGTAGGCCAAAAACTCAAATATTTCCGTGACGGTCAGGTCGGCAATGGGGTTGAAGTCATAGGCCCCGTCCCCCCATTTGGTGAAATAGCCCATATACGCCTCGCTGGCGTTGCCGGTTCCCGCCACCAGGCGGCCCTCTGCCCCGGCCACCGCGTAAAGGGTGATCATGCGAAGCCGGGGGGCAATGTTGGCGATGGCGGCGGGGGTCAGGCTGGTGATGGTTTCCAGGCTGTTCACCGCCTGCTCACGCAGGGGGGTCAGGTCTACCATGCGGGCCTCGATGTTGAATTTTTCGGCCACCTCCTTGCCGTCGGTCAGGTCGATGCTGAAATTACGCTGGGATACGCAGGGCATAAGGATGCCCACCGTATTGTCACAGGCGGCCTTGCAGATGATGCCCACCAGGGCGGAGTCCTTGCCGCCGCTGTTGCCGTATACGATGCCCTTTGCACCGCTGCTTTCCACAAGCTCCTTCACAAAGGCCACCCGGCTTTCAAATTCCTTTTCATAGTCCCGCATTGCAGTTTCCTCCTTGCGTGTGGATTTGATTATTATAAGAGCCTTTAGCTCATGCGGATATACTGGTCTCTGTCCGCGCCCACGGAGACGTAGCCGATTTTGCAGTTTACGGCTTCTTCCAGATAGCGGACGTATTTCTGGGCCGCCAGGGGCAGGTCAGAAAAGCTCCGGCAGCCGGTGATGTCCCCGGAGAAGCCCTCCATATATTCATAAACGGGGGTGCATTTTTCCAAAACAGGCTCCAGGGGGAAGGTGTCGATGCGCTGGCCGTCCACCTCGTAGGCGGTGCAGACGGGGATTTTTTCCATCCCGGCCAGCACGTCCAGCTTGGTTACGGCAAGCTCCGTGGCGCCCTGGAGCTGTACGCCGTAGCGGGAGGCGGGTACGTCAAAGCCGCCCACCCGGCGGGGCCGCCCGGTGGCAGCGCCGTATTCCCCGCCGGCCTCCTGCAGCTCGTGGGCTTGCTCCCCGAAGAACTCGCACACGAAGGGGCCGCCGCCAACGCAGGAGGAATAGGCCTTCATAATGCCCACCACGTTGTCCAGCCGCTTGGCCGGGATGCCAGCGCCCAGGGGCGCGTAGGCCGCCAGGGTGCAGGAGGAGGAGGTGTAGGGGAAGATGCCGAAGTCCAGATCCCGCAGGGCGCCGAGCTGGGCCTCCAGGAGAATGGATTTTCCCGCCTCGTCCGCCTGGGTCAGGTAGTCCGTGGTGTTGCAGATGTTGTCCAGCAGCGGTTCGCCGTACTTCATCAGCCAGTCGTAAAGCTCGGTGGCGCTGAGGGGTTCGTGGCCATAGCCTCCGGCCACGGTCAGGTTCTTCCACTCCACGATGTCCCCCAGCCGCTCCCTCAAAACCTCCGGGAACAGCAGGTCGCCTACGCGGATGGACTTACGCATATATTTGTCGGAGTACACCGGGCCGATGCCCCGGCGGGTGGAACCCTGCTTTTTGTCCCCCATCCGATCCTCTTCCAGGCCGTCCAGCAGCTTGTGATAGGGCAGGCATACAGTGGCCCGGTCGCTGATTTTCAGGTTGCCGGGGCCGACCTCTACCCCCTTTTCCCGCAGGGCTGCGGTCTCCCCGGCCAGATGCTCCAGGTCGATGACCATGCCGGGGCCCATGACGTTCACGGTCTCCGGGCGCAAAATCCCGGAGGGCAGAAGATTCAAAATGAACTTGCCCCGCTCGTTTACCACGGTGTGACCGGCGTTGTTGCCGCCCTGGTAGCGGGATACGATGTCATACTGGCTGCTGAGCAGGTCCACCATGCGGCCCTTGCCCTCGTCGCCCCAGTTGATTCCCACGACTGCTGTAATCATTTTGCGTGTCTCTCCTTTTAAAGTTTCCCAGTAGGAAAAAATTTACACATTGGTGGTGGCCTGGATACCCAGGTCGTCGGCGTAGCGCCTCAGCACAGGCTCCGCGTATTGATCCAGGAAGGTCTGGGTCTGCTCCGGGGCCAGGCCCACGAATTTCCGCACGTCCAGAACCTTTTCCAAATCCTCCTGGGTCAGGTGGAAGGCCGGGTCGGCCAGCAGCCGATCCAGCAGGTCGTTTTCGCCGCCCTCTAGTTTCACCTTGGCGGCGGCGGCCTGGGAGTGCTGGCGGATGGCCTCGTGCAGCTCCTGCCGGTCGCCTCCCTGGGTGACGGCGTGCATGAGAATGTTTTCCGTAGCCATGAAGGGCATTTCCTCGTTCAGGTGCTTTTCCATCACCTTGGGATATATCCGCCCGCCCCGGATGACGTTGATGATCAGGGTCAAGGCACCGTCCGTGGCGAGAAACGTCTCCGGCAGGGTTATCCGCCGGTTGGCGGAATCGTCCAGCGTCCGTTCCAGCCACTGGGCGGAGGAAGTGTCCGCCGTGTTCCGCACGGCGTTTATTACATACCGGGACAGGGAACAGACCCGCTCACAGCGCATGGGATTGCGCTTGTACGCCATGGCGGAGGAGCCGACCTGCTCGGCCTCGAAGGGTTCGTCAAATTCCTTCATGTGGGCCAGCAGCCGCAGGTCGGTAGCCATTTTGCACATACTCTGGGCGATATCCGTCAGAACGTTCAGCACATAGGCGTCCACCTTGCGGGAGTAGGTCTGGCCGGACACGGGCATACAGGCGGAAAAGCCCATTTTCGCGGCGATTTTTTCTTCCAGGGCCACCACCTTTTCCCCGTCGCCGCCGAACAGCTCCAAAAAACTGGCCCCGGTGCCGGTGGTTCCCTTGCAGCCCAGCAGCCGCAGGTGGTTAAGCTCAAACTCCAGCCGCTCCAGATCCATCAGCAGATCCTGAAGCCACAGGCAGGCCCGCTTTCCCACAGTGGTGGGCTGGGCGGCCTGATAATGGGTGTAGGCCAGGGTGGGAACGTCCTTGTTCGTCCGGGCGAAGGTGGTCAGGGCGTCGATGGCGTTCACCAGCAGCTTCCGTATCTGAATAAGCCCCTCCCGGAGCTGGATGACGTCCGTATTATCCCCTACATAGCAGGAGGTGGCCCCCAGGTGGATGATGGGCTTTGCTTTGGGGCAAAGGTCGCCGTAGGTGCGGATATGGGCCATCACGTCATGGCGCAGGCGGCTTTCATATTCCGCCGCCTTGTCGTAGTCGATGTCGTCTATGTGGGCCTTCATCTCCTCTATCTGCTCGTCGGTGATGGGCAGGCCCAGCTCCTGCTCACTCTCCGCCAGGGCGATCCAAAGCCGCCGCCAGGTGGAGAACTTGAAGTCGGGGGAGAAGATGTGCTGCATGGTGCGGGAGGCGTACCGAGCGCACAGGGGATTTTCGTAAATTTCCTTTTTCATGGTATGTTATTCACTCCACAGTGACAGATTTTGCCAGATTCTTGGGTTTATCTATGTCGCAGCCCCGCTGCAAGGCGATATAGTAGGCGAAAAGCTGGAGGGGGACGACCCCCAGGCTGGGCTGTAAAATCAAATGGGTGTCCGGGATGGTTAGAATGTTGGGGGCGATTTTCTCCATCTTTTCCCGCTGGCTCTCCGTGGTTAGGGCCACCACGTCCGCGCCTCTGGCCTTGACCTCTACAATGTTGGAAACGGCCTTTTCAAACAGCGGCGCGTAGGTAGCCAGGGCCACCACCAGGGTACCCTTCTCGATGAGGGAGATGGTGCCGTGCTTCAGCTCCCCGGCGGCGTAGGACTCGGAATGGATATAAGATATTTCCTTCAGCTTCAGGGAACCCTCCAGCCCCAGGGCGTAGTCCAGGTTCCGGCCAATGAAGAACACGCTGTCGTGGTTAAAATACCGGGAGGCCAGATACTGGTAGCGCTCCACGTCCTGCAAAACGGATTCCATCTTGCCGGGCAGGGCCTCCAGCTCGTTTACAATGGCGGCGTATTCCGCCGGAGCCACCCGGCCCAGGATGTCCGCCATGTAAAGGCCCAGCATATCCAGCAGCACAAGCTGTGTGCTGTAGGCCTTGGTGGTGGCCACGGCGATTTCCGGCCCGGCCCAGGTGTAGAGTACGTCGTCGGACTCGCGGGCAATGGAGCTTCCCACCACGTTCACGATGGACAGAATGTGCGCTCCCCGCTTTTTGGCCTCCCGCAGGGCGGCCATGGTGTCCAGGGTCTCCCCGGACTGGCTGATGACGATGACCAGGGCGTCCGGCCCAACGAGAGGGTCGCTGTACCGAAATTCCGAGGCCAGGCTCACCTCCACCGGGACGCGCATCAGCTTTTCCAGGTTATACTTCCCCAGCATTCCCACATGGTAGGAGGAGCCGCAGGCGATGATGAAAATGCGGGAGAGGCTTTTGATATACGCCGCGTCAACAGAAAGCTCCTCAAAAACCACCCGTCCGTCCTGGAGCCGGGGGGCGACGGTGTGCCGGACGGCCTCCGGCTGCTCCATGATCTCCTTGAGCATGAAGTGGGCGTAGCCGCCCTTTTCAGCGGCGGAAACGTCCCAGTCCACATAATGGCGCTCCTTCTCGATGGGGCGGCGCAGCCGGTCATAGACAGCTATGCCGTCCTTGGTCAGCACGGCCACCTCCCCGTCTTCCATGTAGGCCACGTTCCGGGTGTGGCGGATGATGGCCGTCACGTCTGAGGCGATAAAGCTGCACCCCTCCCCGTAGCCCAAAAGCAGGGGAGCGTCCTTCCGGGCGGCAATGAATCTGTCCGGCGCGTCCGCGCAAAGAATCCCCAGGGCGTAGGAGCCGTCTATCCGCTCCAGCACCTGATACACCGCGTCCATAATATCCGCGCCGTCGGTGAAATAGTATTCCAGAAGCTGGGCTACCACCTCTGAGTCCGTGTCGGAGCGGAAACGAACGCCCTTGTGGAGCAGAAATTCTTTAATCTCCACATAGTTTTCGATAATGCCGTTGTGAACCACCGCCACCTTGCCGTTTTCGCTGACGTGGGGGTGGGAGTTTATGTCGTTCGGCTCCCCGTGGGTGGCCCAGCGGGTGTGACCGATGCCTACGCAGCCCGTCATAGGGGGCTGCTCGGCCAGCTTTTGCCGGAGAACGGCCAGGCGGCCCTTGCACTTTTCAATTTGCAGGCGGCCCTCCGGGGACAAAACGGCAACGCCCGCAGAGTCATACCCCCGGTATTCCAGCCGTTCCAGCCCGTCCAGCAGGATAGGGGCGGCTGGCTCAGCGCCAACAAAGCCGACGATTCCGCACATGGAATTACTCCTTTCGGTTGGGGGAATTATCCAGAGCAGCCGACACAAAGCCCACGAACAGGGGGTGGGCCCGGTTGGGGCGGCTCTTAAATTCCGGGTGATACTGCACGCCGACGAAGAAGGGGTGGTCGGCGACCTCGACGGTCTCCACCAGGCGGCCATCCGGGGAAAGACCGCTGATGACAAGGCCCGCCTCCTCCAGCCGCTGGCGGTAGTCGTTGTTAAATTCATACCTGTGCCGGTGGCGCTCGGAAATCTCTGAGGTGCCGTAGCATTTTTCCATCATGGTGCCGGGCTTGATTTGGCAGGGATAGGCCCCCAGGCGAAGGGTGCCGCCCTTGTCGATCTCGTCGTTCTGGCCGGGCATGAAGTCGATGACGCGATAGGGGGCGTACTCGTCAAACTCGCGGGAGTTGGCCCCCTCCATCCCGGCCACATGGCGGGCAAACTCAATGACCGCGATCTGCATACCGAGGCACAGGCCCAGGTAGGGAACCTTATGCTCCCTGGAGTACTGGGCGGCCAGGATTTTCCCCTCAATGCCCCGGTTGCCGAAGCCGCCGGGGACGAGGATGCCGTCCACATCGGCAAACAGGCTGTCTACCGTTTCCGGGGTGACGGTTTCAGAGTCTATCCAGTGGATGTCTATGCTGGTACCCTTGGTGTAGCCCGCGTGCTTCAGGGCCTCGGACACGGAGAGATAGGCGTCGTGAAGCTGGACGTATTTCCCCACCAGGGCGATAGACACGGTGTGGGACAGGCTGTGGATGCTGTCCACCATGGCCTGCCACTCGCTCAAATCCGGGGCCTTTGTCCAGATGCCCAGCTCCCGGCACACAATGCCGGAAAAATCGCTGCGCTCCAGCATAAGGGGGGCCTCGTACAGCACGGGGATGGTGAGATTTTCAATGACGCACTCCGGCTTTACGTTGCAGAACATGGCGATTTTGCGGAAAATGCCGTCGTCCTGAATGGGTACGTCGCTGCGAAGGACGATGATGTCCGGGGCGATGCCCATGCCCTGAAGCTCCTTAACGGAGTGCTGGGTGGGCTTCGTCTTGTGTTCGTCGCTGCCGTGGAGGAAGGGAACCAGGGTGACGTGGATGAACAGGGCGTTGTGAGGCCCTACCTCGTGGCCCACCTGGCGGATGGCCTCCAAAAAGGGCTGGCTCTCGATGTCGCCGGTGGTGCCGCCGATTTCCGTGATGACCACGTCGGCGTTGGTCTTTTTGCCCACGTTATATATAAAGGCTTTTATCTCGTTGGTGATGTGAGGGATGATCTGCACGGTGCTGCCCAGATACTCCCCCCGGCGCTCCTTGTTCAGCACGTTCCAATATACCTTGCCGGTGGTCAGGTTTGAGTATTTGTTCAAATCCTCGTCGATGAACCGCTCGTAGTGACCCAAATCCAGGTCGGTCTCCGCGCCGTCCTCGGTGACGTAGACCTCCCCGTGCTGATAGGGACTCATGGTGCCGGGGTCTACATTTATGTAGGGGTCCAGCTTTTGGGCGGCGACCTTCAGTCCGCGGGACTTCAAAAGCCGCCCCAGAGATGCGGCGGTAATGCCCTTGCCCAGGCCGGAGACCACTCCGCCGGTCACGAATATATACTTTGTCATGCTTTGAACCTCGCTCTTTCTCTGTTTGTCTGCTGGGGGAGGGGGTGAGCGGCCTGGCACGAAAAAAGCCCCTGGGCGATGGAACTCCATGCTCAAGATCTGAGCTGCTGTGCGGTTGTATATAGGCGTCGTGTCTGCCGGAAATTTAGCACCAAACCCCGCACACCTATTATAAAGGATTCTCCCTCCCATTTCAAGCCACCAGTGAGAAAAACAGCACATTCCCCAGCATACGGTCCGGCGGGGGAACGAAATATGTAACTTTCCTTAAATATACATTAGACATACTAATACATAGAGGCTTGCGCTGGCTGATAGAGGGGGTATAATCAGGCGGCGTTCCTGTCATTGACGGCAAAAATCCTGCAATTCGTCAGGATTGGTTGCGAAGGATGGGGGAAACAGGCTATACTTTGCCCACAAAGCATGAAAAACCACAGGAGGTATGAAAATGGCTTTTTCGATAAGGTAGGAAGAGCGTTTTCCGCCACCAGCCAAAGCGCGGTGCAGAAAACGAGAGAGCTTGCGGATATCGCAAGGCTCAACGGCCAAATCATGGAAAACAACGAGCGAATCGCCCGGCTGTACAGGGAGATTGGAGAGCTGTACTGCAAGGCCCATCCAGACGACGCGGAGCCAGCCTATGCCCGTCATGTGGCGGCTGTGCAGAAAATGCAGCGGCAAAATGAGGAGTGGAACGACCAGATTCAGCTTCTGCGGGGGATGACCAAATGCCCCCAGTGCGGGGAGTACGTCGCGGGCAACGCGCCGTTTTGCACCGCCTGCGGACATCGGCTGCTGCCGGAGACGGCGGTTGTCTGCCCTGGCTGCGGCGCTGTGGCGGACAGAGGGGCGCTGTTCTGCGAAAACTGCGGGACGCGCCTGCCGGAAAGTCCGCCGGAGCAGGCGCGGCAGAGGAGGAAGGTGTGCCATCTGTGCGGGGCGGAGCTGGAGGACGGCGCCCTGTTCTGTTCCAACTGCGGTGTCCGCAGGCCGTCGCCTGATTCGCCCGGAGCGGGGGAGCGGCCCGCCGCGAACCCGGCGGAGGGCGGCGCTGATGTGCGGCGGGAGGAGCCGCCGTCCTTCCAGGGAGCGGGAGACCCGGTGTACACCCCGCCTGACAGAGAGGAAGGGGACGACCCTGACGGCGGCGATCAGGAGCCGAACGGGGATATACAGCCGCCGGAGCGGGCCGTTTCCGGGCGGCGCTGCCCCCACTGCGGCGCAAAGCAGACGGAGGATACGATTTTTTGCGCGGAATGCGGCGCAATGCTGTATTAAGTTATATTAAAAAATATTAAAAAGGAGTGTTTTTTCCATGACGGAAGTACGTTCTGGCCTAAAGAAGCTGCTGGAGAACAACCGTGTTCTTGTGTCCATTATGCCGGGGGCCTTTGTGTTTCTGCTGCTGTACCCGGTTCTGGGGCTGATTGATTCCTTTACCCTGCTGGGCATTGGGATATATGACAGCATACAGGCCCTTTGGTATGTTCTGTACCTGTTTGGACTGCTGCTGTGCTTTGCGGAATCCATGGATTGGGCGATAGGGTGCGGGTTTGCCCTGAACTGCCTGCGCTATTTGGTGTATATCATTCGCTTTGTGACCTTTAACCGGGCCGTCTATCTCGTGTTCTACGGTGTGCTGGCCTTTTTCTTCCTGCGGAGTGCCTTTTCGCAGAACCGCACCGGGGACTATGGAGCGAGGACGCGCCCCGCAGCGGGAGGCTATGGCGAAGATTTTTCAGGCGGGGCCGGGGAACCGAAAAGCAGCTTTTGCGGAAGCTGCGGCAGCGCCCTCTCTCCCGGCGCTAAATTTTGCCCCGTCTGCGGCAGAGCGCAGGTAAACGCCGGGGCGGCGGGAAATCCCAGACCGGCCTCCGGGCCGTCCTGGGGCGGAACAGAATACGCCGGGGGCAGAAATCAGGCCCCGCGGCAGGTCAGCCGTCCGGCTCCGCGGCCTTCCTATTATTCCGGCCCCGCCGGAATGGTGGTGAACCTTTGCGGCAGTGTGATGGCCCTGGTTTTCACGATTCTCCTGACGGCGTATCTTTTCTTCAGCCTGATTCAGTCCTTTACGTTTTTGAACATTGTCACCTCAATTCCTATGATTCTGGTCTGCATTGGCTGCTGGATTGTCTATGTAAGCAGCGCCAGGCAGGACACGAACACCACCGGCTTCTCCCTGATAGGCGGGGGAATCCTTGTGGTTGAGATTGTTGTGGACATTCTGATTTCCCTGGGCATTGTGGCCGGGATCGCGGTTATGGTGGCCGGGAAAAGCCAGGCAACCACCGCCATAGGGCTGCTTCTCGTTGCTGGGTTCGCCCTGGCGCTTCTGCTGGTGACGCTGTACTGGAACGGCCTGCGAAAATCCGCCGTTACGGCCAAGCGCATTTTGCGGGGCGAGGCGCAGGAATGGGAGACCTCTATGTATTCCGTCGTCATCCTCTGCGTTCGGGCCGTCTATATGCTGATTGTCCTGTTGGCGGCTGCGCGAATCCAGGCGGCTGTCACCTCTCTGCTCAGCTCCCTGCTCTACTCCGGCTCCCTCTATGCCGGAGGCATGAGTTCGGGTGCGGCCAGCATGATGGAAAGCGCCCTTTCCGCCCTGTTCCATATTGGCTGGGCGGCGCGGCTGACAAACGTGCTGTCCGCGGTCATTGCGGTTTTTGCCGTTGCCATACTGATCTCCATTCGCCGACGCGGTCGGGAGATAGAAAGGTAGGCGTGAAAAGGAAAAACGGCCCTGCGGTTTTGCCGCAGGGCCGCTTTGGGATTCACGGTTGTATTGCGTAGAATGAGATCACTCCTCGTCCTCCGCGTCGGAGATCAGGCCGTAGCCGCCGTTTTTGCGCTTGTAGACCACGGCGAAGGCGTCGTCATCCTGTTCGTTGCGGAAGGCGAAGAACTCATGGCCCAGCAGATCCATTTGGAGAATGGCTTCCTCCGGGGACATGGGCTTCATGGAAAACCGTTTGGTGCGGATGATGGGGTATTCCGTCTCGTCCTGGTCGTCCGCCGGGGCGGACACGACGGCGGTGCGCTCAAAGGCGCCGTCCCGCAGGCGCTTGGCAAGGCGGGTCTTGTTCTTCCGTACCTGGCGCTCGATGGCGGCCACGGAGGAGTCGATGGAGGCGAACATATCGCTGGTCGTCTCGCTGACACGGTAGTACATCCCGTTATTGCGAAGCGTGACCTCGGCCAGATACCGGCCCCGCTCCTCGCTGAAGGTGACGGACGCCTCGCTCTCTGAGCGGAACAGGCGGTCAATCTTGCCGATTTTCTTTTCCGCGTAGGCTTTCAGCTCATCGGACACCTCATATTTCTTGCTGGTAAAAGTAAAAGTCATGGCAGTATCCTCCTCTGTGAAAAGTATATCACACATTTATGGTTTCGACAAGCCTGTTTGACTAATTTTTTCCAAAAATCGTTAGGGAACCTCTGCCTCAACCGGCGCAGGCAGCCGTTGGGGTCAAAGCCGGACGGATGCAGCGGTTTCCTTGTTTCTTTATCGCTTTCGCAGGATGAAAAGGACGATGGCGGCGAGTATGACGCCCAGGGTGGCCCCGGACAGGTCGATCATCACGTCCCGCACGGCTGCACCCCGGCCCTCCGAAAAGAGCTGAATGGTCTCGTCGATAGAGGCCACGGCCAGACACATGACCTCCGGCCACCAGAAGCGGGCCCTGCCGTTGGGCTTTGACAGGAGCAGGCCCATCAGAACGCCCAGGATCATGTATTCCGTGAAGTGGGCGGCCTTCCGCACCAGATAGGAGGCGGACTGGGACAGGACGTGCGTGTCCAGCCAGTTAATGCCCCGGTAGAACAGGGCTTGCAGCCTTGGCTCTGTGATGCTGTCCGCTATCCGAGTCAGGCCCGCCTGTATCCGACCGCTTTGCAGGACGCTTAATATTGGGTCCAAAAGAGACTGAACCCAGCCGCTTTCTGTGCTGGAAACATCTGCCGGGAGCATAGAGTTGCCCCAAATGAACAGGATCATCAGTCCCATCAATACGATAACGATTCGTTTAGCTGTCTTTCCCATGTCTCTATTTTCCGCCAAAATATCAATTTTGTCAATATCCCTATTGACATTCCGGCGGGGCGTGGTAAAATGTTTACAATTCAATAGCCTTATCGAGAGCGGCGGAGGGACCGGCCCTGTGAAGCCCGGCAACCTGCGTGTTTCAGCGCAAGGTGCCAAATCCGGCGGTATAAATCGAAAGATAAGGGACACCTTCTCTGTTCTGTGCCTGCCGGTTTCCCGGCGGCGCTTTTTTTTATGGCTTTTATCATTCAGATTCGCGTGTAAGACGCGGGAAAAAAGGAGCTAGATACATAATGGGACACTATTTATTCACCTCAGAATCGGTTACGGAGGGGCATCCTGACAAGGTCTGCGACCAAATATCGGACGCCGTGCTGGACGCCATCATGGCCCAGGATCCCCAGGGCCATGTGGCCTGCGAGTGTACCGCCACCACCGGCGTGATTTACGTCATGGGCGAGATCAGCACAAGCTGCTATGTGGACATTCCCAAAATTGCGAGAGACGTGCTGCGGGATATCGGCTACGACCGGGCCAAATACGGCATGGACGCGGAGACCTGCGCCGTGCTGACGGCCATTGACGAGCAGTCCCCGGACATTGCCATGGGCGTGAACAAGAGCCTGGAGCAGAAGGAGGGCGGCACGGAGGCGGAGCTGGAGACCGGCGCGGGCGACCAGGGCATGATGTTCGGCTATGCCTGCGATGAGACCCCGGAGCTGATGCCCCTGCCCATCAGCCTGGCCCAGAAAATGGCCCGCCGCCTGGCCCAGGTGCGGAAGGACGGCACCCTGCCCTATCTCCGCCCGGACGGAAAGACCCAGGTCACGGTGGAATATGACGGCGACAACAAACCTGTGAAGGTGGAGACTGTGGTGGTGTCCACCCAGCACGCCCCGGAGGTCTCCCTGGAGCAGATTCGGGAGGATATCATCAAATATGTGGTGGAGCCGATTATTCCCGCCGATTTGAACAAGGGGGACATTAAATATTATGTAAACCCCACAGGCCGCTTCGTGGTGGGCGGACCCCAGGGGGATGCCGGCCTGACCGGGCGGAAGATCATTGTGGACACCTACGGCGGCAGCGCCCCCCACGGCGGCGGCGCCTTCTCCGGCAAGGATCCCACCAAGGTTGACCGCAGCGCTGCCTATGCCGCCCGCTGGGTGGCGAAGAACATCGTAGCCGCCGGGTTGGCCAGCCGCTGCCAGGTGCAGCTTGCCTATGCCATCGGCGTGGCTACCCCTGTGTCTATCAATGTGACCACCTTCGGCACCGGCGCGGTGTCCGACGACGTGCTTCAGCAGGCGGTGAGCCAGGTGTTCGACCTGCGCCCGGCGGCGATCATCCGGGATCTGGATCTGCGTAAGCCCATCTATCGCAAGCTGGCGGCCTACGGCCACATGGGCCGGGAGGATCTGGGCATCCGCTGGGAGCAGCGGGATAAGGTGGAGGCCCTCAAGGCCGCTGTGGCGGCCATCCAGGGGTGAGACATTATCAGTTTATGCGGAAAGGCGGAACCCTATGAGTACCATTCGTGACATACAGCTCGCCCCGTCAGGGGAGAGAAAAATTGCCTGGGTAGCCCGGAATATGCCTCTTTGCAGCGCCATTGCCGAGGACTTCCGGCGTGACAAGCCCTTCGCGGGGTTAAAGGTGGCCCTGTCCGTCCACCTGGAGGCCAAGACCGCCTACCTCTGCCGGGTGCTGGCCCAGGGCGGCGCGGAAATGCACATCACAGGCTCCAACCCCCTGTCCACCCAGGACGACATAGCCGCCGCCCTGGCGGCTGGAGGGCTGGAGGTTCACGCTGTCCACGGCTGCACGGCGGAGGAGTACGACGCAAACATCGACAAGGTGCTGGCTGTTGGGCCGAACATCATCATCGACGATGGGGGCGACCTGGTTCACCGCATCCACGAAAAGTTCCCTGCGCTGCTCCCCGGCGTGATCGGCTCCTGCGAAGAGACCACCACCGGCATCATCCGCCTAAAGCAGATGGCCAAGAGCGGGACGCTGCGGTTTCCCGCCGTCATGGTGAACGAGGCGGACTGCAAGCACCTGTTCGATAACCGCTACGGCACCGGCCAGTCCGTCTGGGACGGCATCATGCGTACCACAAACCTAATCGTGGCCGGGAAGGACGTGGTGGTGGCCGGGTACGGCTGGTGCGGCAAGGGCGTGGCCATGCGGGCCAACGGCCTGGGGGCCAGGGTCATCGTGACGGAGACCGACCCCATCCGGGCCATCGAGGCGGTGATGGACGGCTATCGGGTCATGCCCATGGCCCAGGCCGCCGCGCTGGGAGATATTTTCTGCACCGTCACCGGGGACTGCAAGGTCATCGGGCGGGAGCATTTCCCCCTGCTGAAGGACGGCGCTATTCTCACCAATGCCGGTCACTTCAACGTGGAGGTGGACATGGAGGCGCTGGAGGCTTACGCCACAGACAAATATGAGGCCCGCCAGAATATCACCGGCTACCGCCTGCCCAATGGCCGGACGGTGTTCGTCATTGCGGAGGGGCGGCTTGTGAACCTGGCCTCCGGGGACGGGCATCCGGCGGAAATTATGGACATGAGCTTTGCCATCCAGGCCCTGAGCGCCCGTTACCTGGCCGACAACCGGGGCAGACTGTCCCCTGGCGTGGTACCCGTTCCCAGGGAGATTGACCTGGAGGTAGCCCGCAAAAAGCTCGCCACCCTGGGCGTAGCCATCGACACCCTGACCGACGAGCAAAGGGAATACATCGGGACGTAAGCAGGAGAAGCACAGGCTCAGGTTAAGGAACCTGCCATTATTATAATACAGGGGTACTGTCAAAATGGTCGTTTTGACAGTACCCCTGCAGCTTAGAGTCAATATTTCAATACGATGGCTGACGAACCCTCAGGGCATCGCCACCAGGCCCACCTTTTTGCGAACCTTCCGCAGGGTCTTGTTCGCCACATAGGAGGCTTTTTCCGCGCCGGAGCGGCAGAGGGTTTCCAGATAGGCCTTATCCTTAATGAGCCGCTGGGATTCCTCCCGAATGGGGCGGAGGGTCTCCACCACGGCCTCGCCCACGGCAGTTTTGAAATCGCCGTAGCCGTGGCCCGCAAATTCGGCGGTGATCTGGTCGTAGTCCCTGTCGGTGCAGGAGGCGTATATCTGCATCAGGTTCGCCACACCGGGCTTGTTTTCCGGGTCGTAGCGGACGCAGTTTTCGCCGGTGTCGCTGTCTGTGACAGCCCGCTTGAATTTCCGCATAATGTCCGCCGGGTCGTCCATCAGGCACACCCGTCCGTTGCCGGTCTTGTCGGACTTGGACATCTTTTTCGTCGGCTCCAGCAAATCCATCACCCTGGCCCCAACCTTGGGAATGTAAGGCTCCGGGATTTTGAACACATCCCCGTAAATGCCGTTGAAGCGGTGGGCCACGTCCCGGGTCAGCTCAACGTGCTGCTTCTGGTCGCCGCCCACGGGGACATAGTCCGGCTGATAGAGGAGAATGTCCGCCGCCATCAGGGCGGGATAGGTGAACAGGCCGCCGTTGACGTTATCCGCGTTTTTGGCGGATTTCTCTTTAAACTGGGTCATGCGGGACAGCTCCCCGAACATGGTGTAGCAGTTGAGGATCCACCCCAGCTCCACATGGGCGGGGACGTGGGACTGAATGAACAGGGTGTTCTTGTCCGGGTCAAGGCCGCAGGCTACATACTGGGCCATTTGCTCCAGGGTGCGCCGCCGCAGGTCGGCGGGAACCTGCCGGGAGGTCAGGGAGTGGAGGTCGGCCATGAAGTAGTAGCAGTCAAACTGCTCCGCCCGTTCCGCCCAGGTTTTGATGGCCCCCAGATAGGAGCCGAGGGTCAAGTCCCCGGAGGGCTGTATGCCGGAGAGCATTACTTTTCTTTTCTCGTCCATATTCATCGCTCTTTCTACGGCGGGACGCATCCCAGGCCGTGCTTACGTTGTAATTTCAGTATTTATTTATCTTAACACAACCGATTAACGCTTGACAAGTGGGAAAGAATAAAATACTATTGAATGAAGGCGCAGTGTCGCCGTTTTTGCGGAGGAGGAAGGACAAATTATGACTGAACCGAATGAAAAGTTTTTTGAGGAGCTGGAAAGCCGCATCCCCACGGGGGAGGTGCGTACCCGCTTTGCTCCCAGCCCCACGGGGTATATGCACGTTGGAAACCTGCGGACGGCCCTGTATACCTGGTGCATTGCCCGCCACAGCGGGGGAAAATTCCTCCTGCGTATTGAGGACACGGATCAGGCCCGCCTGGTGGAGGGCGCGGTGGATGTTATTTACAACACCCTGACGGACTGCGGCCTGGACTGGGACGAGGGGCCGGACAAGGGCGGCCCGGTGGGGCCGTATGTCCAGACGGAGCGGCGGGGGCTGTATCTGCCCTATGCCCAGCGTCTGGTTCGCCGGGGCCACGCCTATTACTGCTTCTGCGAGAAGGCGGCCTCGGAGGAGGACAGCGGCGATTTCGAGCGGGAGGCCGACCCCTGCCGGGATCTGCCGGAGGCGGAAGTTCAGCGTCGGCTGGCGGCGGGGGACGCCTACGTTATCCGCCAGAAGATTCCCCAGGAGGGAACCACCACCTTCCACGACGAGATTTTCGGGGATGTGACGGTTCCCAACAAGGATTTGGACGACCAGGTGCTGATAAAGCGGGACGGTCTTCCCACCTATAATTTCGCGAACGTCATAGACGACCACCTGATGGGAATTACTCATGTGGTGCGGGGTTCAGAGTATCTCTCCAGCTCCCCCAAGTATAACCTGCTGTATGAGGGCTTTGGCTGGGACATTCCCAAATATGTCCACTGCCCGCCGGTCATGCGGGACGCCCACAGCAAGATGTCCAAGCGCCACGGCGATCCCTCCTATGAGGATTTGGTGGAGGAGGGCTATCTCCGGGCGGCCATCGTGAACTATGTGGCGCTGCTGGGCTGGGCCCCCGGCGGGGAGCGGGAGATCTATTCCATCCGGGAGCTGGCGGAGGCGTTCGACGTTTCCGGCATATCCAAAAGCCCCGCGATTTTTGACAAGGAAAAGCTCACATACTTTAACGCCACCTACATCCGGGCCATGGAGCCTGGGGAATTTGCGGCGGCGGCGGAGCCGTACATCCGCCAGGCGGTGAAAAATCCGGCCATAGACCCCGCTGCCATCGCCGCCCTGCTTCAGCAGCGGACGGAGGTGCTGACGGACATTCCCGGCAAGCTGGGCTTTTTCGACGCGCTGCCGGATTATGACACGGAGCTTTACGTCCACAAGAAATCCAAGTCGGACAAGGAAAGCTCCCTGGCTATGCTGGAAGCGGCCCTGCCTGTGCTGGAGGCCCTGCCTGTTTGGGACGATGAGCATATCCACGACGCCATGACCTCCCTGGCGGAAAAGCTGGGGGTGAAAAACGCCAAGCTGATGTGGCCGGTGCGTATCGCCGCCACAGGTACCGCC
>JAJQFY010000013.1 GCA_021200935.1 Oscillospiraceae bacterium | reverse complement strand
ACCCCCACCGGGGACAAGGCCACCACCGCCCCCTACGGAAACGTTGACCGGCCCTTCGACATTGCGAAGCTGGCGGCTGGCGCTGGCGCGTCCTACACGGCCAGAGGCTCCGCCTATCATGTGCGGGAGACCATCGACCTGATCAAGCAGGGCATCAAGCACAAGGGCTTCTCCCTGATAGACGTGTACTCCGTCTGCCCTACTTATTATGGCCGGAAAAACAAAAAAGGAGACGCGGTGGAAATGCTCCAGTGGCAGAAGGAGCATATGGCCCCCGCCGTCCGCTACTACTCCATGAGCGAGGAGGACCGCAAGGGCAAGCTGCTGGTGGGCGCGCTGACCCACAACAACTACCCCGAATATACTGAGGAATACGAAAAAATGGTGCAGCGCTGCCAGGCCGATATGAAGGCCAAGGCCCACAAGTGAGGTGACAGCCATGAGTGCGAGATATGAAATGCGTTTTACCGGCTCCGGCGGTCAGGGCGTTATCCTGGCCAGCGTAATATTGGCGGAGGCCGCCGTGGTGGCCGGACACCAGGCGGTGCAGAGCCAGGCCTACGGCCCGGAGGCAAGGGGCGGCCTGTGCAAGGCGGAGACCATTTTGAGCCGGGAGCAGATTTGGTTTTCCAAGGTGATCCAGCCCAGCTTCCTGCTGGCCCTGACCCAGGCGTCCCTGGATAAATTCGCCCAGGACATCGCCCCCGGCGCGGTGGTTATGGCGGACAGCTCCCTGACCGTGCCGGACATTCTGGACCCGGAGCAGGTGCTTTCCGTCCCCATTTTAGAGACCGCCCGGAAGAAGGTGGGCAAGGTGATGACCGCGAACATCGTGGCCGTGGGGGCCATCAACGCCGCCCTGGGCCTGTTCGACCAGGAATCTCTGCGGGAGGGGGTTCGCCGCCATATCCCCGCCGGGACGGAGGAGCTGAACTGGAAGGCCCTGGAGGAGGGCGCGAAGCTGATAACCCCGGAGCAGGCGGAAAAATTCCGCCAGACCCTTGAATAAGGAGGCGCTGCCATTGAGTGAACGGATCCGTTGCAAAGAGCTTTTATCGAAGATAATGACGGCGGAGGAGGCCGCGAATTTAATCCAGGACGGCATGACCGTGGCCGCCAGCGGCTTTTCCCCCTCCGGCAACCCCAAGGCCGTACCCCTGGCCCTGGCGGAGCAGGTACACGCCGGGAAACGGCGGGTGCGGGTGAATCTTCTCACCGGGGCCTCCACCGGGGATGAGCTGGACTGCGTCTGGGGTGAGGAAGAGATCATCGCCCGTCGCATCCCCTATGTAAACAGTACCCAGTATCGCCGGGTGGTAAACGGCGGAGGCCGGGAATCCACGGCCTATATGGATCAGCACCTGGGCATGATGGCCCAGAACACCCGGTATGGCTTTTACGGGGACATCGACGTGGCCCTGGTGGAGGCCGTGGCTATCACAGAGGAGGGCAACATCATCCCCTCCACCGGCCTGGGCTGTGTGCAGACCTTTGTGAACCTGGCAAAGCAGGTGATCGTGGAAGTCAGCCTGATCCAGCCGGAGGGGCTGGAGGGCTTCCACGACATATACAATGTTTCCGACCCTCCCAGCCGCCAGCCCATCCCCCTGACCGCGGCGGGCCAGCGCATCGGCGTACCCTATGTGACCTGCCCCAGGGAAAAAATCGCCGCCGTAGTATACAGCGACGTGGTGGAAAAGCCCCGCTCCCTGGCCCCGGCGGACGAGACCAGCCAGAAGATAGCGGACAATATCGTGGCCTTTTTAAAGGCGGAAAAGGCCGCCGGACGCCTGTCCGCCGGGACGGTGCCTCTTCAGTCCGGGGTCGGCTCCGTGGCCAACGCCGTGCTGCTGGGCCTGAAGGGGGCCGGGTTTGAGCATCTGACCTTCTATTCCGAGGTCATCCAGGACGGCATCATCGACCTGATCGACGCCGGGTGCGCGGATATGGCCTCCGGCACCTCCCTGAGCATGTCCGACGCGGGTATGCGCCATATGCTGGGGAATATCGAGGCGTACCGGGACAAAATCATCCTGCGGGAGTCGGAAATATCCAACGGGGCGGAGACCATCCGCCGCCTGGGCGTCATCGCCATGAACACCGCCGTGGAGGCGGATATTTACGGCAATGTCAACTCCTCCCAGATGAACGGCGCCACCATTTACAACGGCATCGGCGGCTCCGGGGACTACGCCCGGAACGCCTCCGTCACCATTTTCATGACCAGCTCCACGGCCAAGGGCGGGCGCATTTCCAGCATTGTCCCCATGGTCAGCCATGTGGATCACACGGAGCATGACGTGGACGTTATCGTCACCGAGCAGGGCTACGCCGACCTGCGGGGCCTCTGCCCCAAGGAGCGGGCCGCCCTCATCATTGAAAACTGCGCCCACCCGGATTACCGGCCCCAGCTCCGCCGGTATTTTGATGAAGCCTGCGCCGCCACCCATGGCGCGCAAACGCCCCATATGCTGGACAAGTGCTTCTCCTTCCACCAGCGTTTCCAGGAGACCGGCACCATGCTGGAATGATACGATATCTAAAAAAACAGAGGCTGCACCAAGGCAGCCTCTGTTTTTTTGTTATTTTATATGATTCTGTCGTCACCCGGCAAAGCGCTTTCCGAACGCGGCGGCCTTTTGCCGCTCCTCGTCGGAGGGCTTGCCCCAGACGTACAGGGTTTCCGCTTCCACGGCAATCCCCTTTTCCGTCAGCCGCTGGCGAAGGATGTCCAGGGCATGACAACCCTCATTCCACGCCCTCCATGGGTACCAGGGGGATGATGCCGATGCCCAGGGCGCCCTCGGCCACATGGCAGGAGATGCTGATGGGCAGGGGGTCTTTTTCGATGGTCAGGTCGGGGAACGCCTCCGCCACGGCGAGACGCCAGTTCTCCCCCACCTCCTCCGGGCCGGACCAGGCCGCCCGGATCTCCACAGGCCGCCCGGCGAAGCGGGTCTCTCTGTCGGTCTTAATGCCCTGAATCATGGTGTCCATGGCGGCCTTCATGCCCCGCACCTTTTTATAGGCGTCCAGCTTGCCGCCCTGAATTTGCAGCACAGGCTTTATGTTCAGAACAGTGCCGAGGGCGGCCCCGGCGGCGGTGACACGCCCGCTCTTTTTCAGCAGCTCCAGGGTGTTCACCGTGACGTATATGCTGGCGTCCAGGCCGTCCCGCTCCAGGACGCGGGCGATCTCCGCAGCGGGAACCCCCTCGTCCGCCATGCGCTTGGCCTGGAGGGCGGCGGGGCGCAGGGTGACGGAAATCCGCCGGTTGTTCACCACATAGACCCGGCCCGGATATTCCGCCGCCGCCAGGGCCGCCGCCGACTCGTAGGAGGCGGAAAGGCCGCTGGACATGGGCATATGTATCACCGCGTCGTGATCCTCCAGGGCCTTGTCCCAAATCTCCATCAGGTCGCCGGGGGCGGGTTGTGAGGAGCTGACGCTGGCCCCAGCCCGGAGGCGCTGGAAAAATTCGTCATAGGTAATGGAAACGCCTTCCAGATATGTCTCATCATCCACGATGACCGGCATGGGAACCACGTAGATCCCCAGGGCGGCGGCCTCCTCCGTCAGGATGCCGCTGTTGGTGTCGGTAACAATGGCAGTTTTTTGTGTCATATCCAATAAACCTCGTTTTTCTCGTTTTTGTCTTTTTGTTGACTATAAGTATAGCACAGTCCGCCGCCGGGAACAAGCTGACAAACGGCGGTTTATGTTTAAAAAGGCTCGCGGGCCAATCCTGTTTTACTCCGAAAAGGTAAACTTCGGCTCCTGGTGATGAATAAGGCGGCAGATATTCGCCCGGTGGCGGAAGAGGAGCAGTGCCATAGCCATGATGGCGATCACCATAACGGCGGGGGTCTGGAATCCAAAGGCGGCCAGGGCGATAGGGAAGGCCACGGCCCCGCTCATGGTGGCGAGGGACATATAGCGGAAGCTGACCAGCAAAACAAGGGCCACTGCCGTGACGATAAGGCCCACCCGCCAGTCCACCAGCCAGGTGTAGGCCCCGCCCACCAGGACGCACTTGCCCCCCTGAAACCCATACCACATGGGATAGGCGTGGCCCAGCATGGCGGCAAAGCCCGCCACGGAAACCCCCACCTGCCACAGGCCGAACAGCTCTCGGTAGAGCAGCCCCGCCGCGAGGCAGGGTACCAGGGACTTCACCACGTCCAGCACAAGCACCAGCCAGGCGCACCGTCTTCCGAAGCTCCGCCAGAAGTTGGTAAACCCAGGGTTCCCGCTGCCCAAGGTACGAACATCTGTATGGTAAATGGCCTTGGAAAGCTCTATGGCCAGGTTGACGCTTGCGATCAGATAGCTCACAATGACCGCAAGAATATGCGCGATCCATATGCTCATGCCCTTTGTCTCCTCCCCCTGTCCTCAATGGCGGAGAACAGGCTTCGCAGCCGGATGTTCACAGCCCCCATGTTGGATATTTCGTCTATTTTTATCCGGGTGTAAATTTTGCCGCTCCGCTCCAGGATGGTCCGCACCTCGTCTGTGGTGACGGCGTCCACCCCGCAGCCGAAGGACACAAGCTGCACCAGGTTTATGTTTGCCTCCGGCGGGGCCTCGGCCACGAATTTCGCCGCCGCATACAGCCGTGCATGATACGTCCACTGGTTCCGCACGTTCACCGGGAAGGGCCGCACCAGATGGCTGACGCTGTCCTCCGTCAGCGCCACCGCCCCCAGGCGGCAGATCAGGGTATGAATGCCGTGGTTTATCTCCGGGTCGATGTGATAGGGTCGCCCGGCCAGCACGATGACCGGCAGGCTCCGGGCCTTGGCTATGTCCAGGTATTCCTGCCCCTTCTGCCGCAGGTCGCGGAAATACTGCTCATACGCCTCATAGGCCCGCTGGGCCGCCAGCTTGACCTGCCCCTTCGCCACGGCGGGGAAGTATTTTCGCACGATCTCCCCCATGCGCTTTGTGAACTGCTTCTGGTCGGCAATGCTAACAAAATCGTCGATAAACACCGTCTCCCCCAGGCGGGGGACGTTCAGGCGCAGCACCTGGGGATAATAGGCCACCACCGGGCAGTTGAAGTGGTTGACCCCCAGGCCCTCCTCCGCGTTGTAGCTCATGTCGGGGTAGAAGATGGCGTCCGGCTTCTCGTCCAGCAGCGCCTCCATATGGCCGTGCATCAGCTTGGCGGGATAGCAGGCCGTGTCCGATGGGATGGTGTACTGCCCCCGGAGATACAGCTCCCTGGTGGACAGGGGGGACACCACCACATTGAAGCCCAGGGTCTCCCAGAAGGTGCGCCAGAAGGGGAGCAGCTCATAGAAATTCAGCCCCAGGGGTATGCCGATGGTGGGCTTCCCAGGCGCCCGCTCTCCGCCCTGATATTTTTCCAGAAGGGAGAGCTTATAGTCGTACAGGTCATAATGGGCCGTCTGCTCCTGCTTCCCGGTGACGGGCCGGTCGCAGCGGTTGCCCGCGATAAAGCGGCGTCCGCTGCCGAAGTCGTTGACGGTCAGATTGCAGTGGTTGCCGCAGCCGGAGCAGGTCACGGCCCTGACGCTGTGGGTGAAGCCCGCAAGCTCCTCCGCCGTCAGCACTGCCTTGTGGGGCTGCTCCTCATGGGCCAGGGCGTACAGCGCCGCGCCGTAGGCCCCCATCAGGGCCGCGTAGCCGGGGCGGACGACCTGACGGCCTGTCTCCCGCTCGAAGGCCCGGAGGACGGCGTCGTTTAAAAACGTACCCCCCTGCACCACGATATGCTCCCCCAGAGATTCCGCGTTGGCGCAGCGGATGACCTTATAGAGGGCGTTTTTCACCACGCTGATGGAAAGCCCGGCGGCGATATCCTCCACCGTGGCCCCGTCCTTCTGGGCCTGCTTCACGGAGCTGTTCATAAACACCGTGCAGCGGGAGCCAAGGTCAACCGGCCTTTTGGCGAACGGGCCAAGCCTTGCAAACTCCGCCGGGCTGTAGCCCAAGGCCCCGGCAAAGGTCTGCAAAAAGGAGCCGCAGCCGGAGGAGCAAGCTTCATTTAAATAAATGCTGTCGATGGCCCCGTTTCGGATCTGGAAGCACTTGATGTCCTGGCCGCCGATGTCCAGGATGAAGTCCACCGCCGGAAGGAATTTCTTCGCCGCCGTGTAGTGGGCCACGGTCTCCACCAGGCCCCGGTCTATTCCGAAGGCGTTGCGGATGATGTCCTCCCCATAGCCGGTGACGGCGGAGGCGCGGATCTCTATATCCGGGAAATCCTGGTACAGCTTTATAAGATAATCCCGGATAATAGGCACGGGATTGCCGTTGTTTGGCGTATAAAAGGGCCGGAGAATATTCCCCTCCCCGTCGCACAGCAGGGCCTTCACCGTGGTGGAGCCTGCGTCTATGCCGAGATACATGGGCCGCTGGGAGCGTCTATTTGGCGGATGCCCTGGGAGGCCGCCCGGTGCCGGGCGGTGAAGGCGTGGGATTCCTCCTGGCTTTCAAAAAGCGGCGGGCCGGCGGTATACCGCCTGCCCGGCTGCGGTGCTGAAGCCGCTGGATCAGCTCGTCCAAAGGCTGGGCCTGGCCGGTTCCGGCAAAGGCCGCCCCCATGGCCACATAGTACAGGGCATTTTCCGGGCAGAGGCCCTCCGTTTGGAGGACATGGTCGAAGCTCTTTCGCAGCTCCGGGATATAGGTCAGCGGCCCGCCAAGGTAGAGGATATTCCCCTTGATCTCCCTCCCCTGGGCAAGCCCGGCGATGGTCTGGTTCACCACGGCATAGAAAATGCTGGCGCAGACGTCCTCCTTCCTGGCCCCCTGGTTCAAAAGGGGCTGGATGTCGCTTTTGGCGAAAACGCCGCACCGGGAGGCGATGGTATAGAGCTTCTCATGCCGGGCGGCCAGGCCGTCCATGTCCTCGATGGATATTTCCATCAGGGCGGCCATCTGATCGATAAAGGCCCCGGTACCCCCGGCGCAGGTGCCGTTCATACGCATTTCAAAGCCGCCGGTGAGAAAGAGGATCTTGGCGTCCTCGCCCCCCAGCTCAATGACCACGTCCGTGCCGGGGGCCAGGCGGCCCACAGCCACCCGCTCCGCGTACACCTCCTGCACAAAGGGCAGATCCGCCTCCTCCGCGAGCCCCATCCCGGCGGAGCCGGAGAGGGACACCTCCATGCTCTCCCCCGGAAACTGTTCCGCCACCTGGCGCAGAAGCTCCCCAAGCCGCTGGTCTATTTTGGAGTAGTGCCGCATATACCGGGCGAAGCACAGCGCCCCCGTCTCGTCCACCACCGCGCATTTCAGGGTGGTGGAGCCGACGTCAACACCCAGCCGCTTCATATGAAACCTCCTGTTCCTGCTCCATCTCCTGATCCCGGGCGATGGCCAGCATCAGCTTAATGCGGTTTTCCTGGTTCACCTTGGAGGCCCCCGCGTCATAGTCCACCGGGAAGATGTTGGCCTGGGGGTACAGCTCCCGCAGCCGCCGGACGGTCCCCTTGCCGACGATGTGATTGGGCAGGCAGCCGAAGGGCTGGGCGCATATCACGTTGGTGTAGCCCTTTTCAATCAGCTCCGCCGTCTCGCCGGGGAGAAGCCAGCCCTCCCCCATCTTCACGCCGGGGTCAATGACCCTGGCAGAAAGCTCCCGCACCTTGTCGAAGGACACGGGGGTGGCAAACTCCGGGTAGTCCGCCAGTGCCTCCAGCATATCCTCCTCCCATTTATCCGCCACATACCCGGCCAGCCGCCCGCCCAGGACATTTATAAGGGGGCCGCCGTAATAGCCGTGGTCTATCTCCGTGTTGGCGAAGCAATACTGCAAAAAGCCCAGCACACCGGGAACCATGTATTCGCAGTCCTGGCTGAGCAGAAATTCCTCCAGCCCGTTGTTGCCGAAGGAGGAGTATTTCACATAAATCTCCCCCACAATGCCCACGCGGGTCAGCTTTTTGTCTGTTTTGGGCATGTTATGAAAATCCTCCGCCATGCGCCGGAGGTTCCGCTTCATGCTCCGGCCTGAAAGGCCCTTCTTATGGCGGAACTGCTCCGTTAGCTCCGCCACCCATTTGTCCACCACGGCCCGGGTGTCCCCCTGGTTCTTTTCCCGGGGGAGGGTCTGGTTTTTCAGGAGCAGCAGCATATCCCCATAGATAACGGCCCGCAGGGCGGTCAGCATCATAAGGGGGGTCAGCTTGAAGCCGGAATATTTTTCCAGGCCGGAAAAGCTCAGGGAAATCACCGGCACATAGTCCATGCCCATGTTGTGCAGCGCCTTGCGAAGCAGCATGAGATAGTTGGAGGCGCGGCAGCCTCCGCCGGTCTGGAACTGGATCAGGGCGCATTTGTGGGGGTCGTAGTCCCCGCAGGTCAGGGCGTATATCTGCTGGCCCAGGGCGCATATGGCCGGGTAGCACATATCGTTGTGGAGGTATTTCAGCCCCTGGTCAATGACCTGCTGGCCCTCGTAATGCAGCACTTCCGTCTTATAGCCATAGATGGCGAACACCGACTGAAGCAGCTCCATATGGGTGGGAAAAATATCCGGCGAGAGAATGGTATACTCCCGCTTCATCTGCTTTGTAAAATCAACTGCGGCCATGTCTGTCTCTGTTATTCTCCGTGGATTGAAAATTATTAACGTATATTGTATCACGCCCACCCGCAAAACGCAATACACCCTGTGGACGGTTTCTTGTGATTTCAGTTTTGCGAAAAAACGCGGCCCCACAGCATAAAGCCATAGGGCCGCACCTGCGCTATTTAGGAATCAACAGAAATCAATCGGTGATGACCGTGTCCGTATAGGCGGTCTCCCCCACCGTCAGCGTCACGCCCGCCGGAACGACGACCTGGCTGCCGTCCTCCACCGTCAGCGAGCTGAGGTAGGCGTCGCCTGTGACTGTCCAGACGCTGCCGTCTGTCAGCGTCACATTCACGCCGTTATTGATCACCGGGCGGGCGGTGTTCACAATGCTGCCCACCTGCTGCCAGGTATCGATGGTTTTCAGGATCTCCCCGGTGTCCGGGTCAACGTGCTGGGCCAGGGAGGCGGAAATAACGCCCTCCAGGGTGCTGTTTTCAAAGGTGATGCTCAGGTTGTACGCGGAGGTCGAAACGCCGCAGGCCTCCTCCGTGGTGTAGCTCTCGGAGGCGTTATAGAAATCGCCTTCCAGCGTCATATTGGAAATGGTGATGACCAAATCCGCCGCCGTCAGATCCCGGCCCTCAATGTACACCGGCTCCACGTCATTTTCCGTGTAGGACGTATTCAGCGGGCAGATCGGGTCGGTGAAATCCGCTCCGGCGTCGTCGCTGTCCATCATCTGGAATATGATGCCGTTCCCGGCGGTGATGGAAACGCCGTCCATGTTGAGAACGCCCGCGCCGCCCTTGCTGACGATAGCGGTCTTCCCGCTCTCTATCACCGTGCCGGGCTGAATGTCCGCCGTGGCGCTGCCGATGCGGAACGCCGTGCCGCCGCTGATGATGGTGCTGTTCACCTCGGAATCATAGGCGTCGGAGGCCATGATTTCCTCCGCGCCGTACACATCCGCCATGTTCTCTGCGGAGGCCGGGCCAACCAGCATATAGCCGGAGGTCAGGTTAATGCCAAGGCCGCTCACGTCCACCTCAGAACCCAGGATCCGAATGACGCTGCCGGTTCCAATGCCGAACAGGCCGTAGGCGCACTCCCCGTCTGAATAGATCGTGCTGTTTACCACGTTCATGGACGGCTCGCTGGCGTCGTCCGCGGACAGGACGCCCCAGCCGTCAGCGGAAACATAGCTGTTGAAATAGGTGGAGGTGGCGCTGCCCAGCAGGTTTGTGGCCCGGTTGTTGCCCGTAAGGCCCAGGGTCCAGGGGACAGCCTTCATAATGCCGGAGACATTTTCCACGTTCTGCACATAGTCGTCGGGCAGAACCCCTTCATGGGCCTGGAAGGTGGAGTTCATCACCAGCACCTTTGCGCTGTTGGCCGTAGCCATGGCGCCCCGGACAAGGCCGGTGGTGTCGATTGTGATGTTGTCAAAGACCACCTCGGTGTTCTCCCCGGTGATGAGGAGCGCCGCGCCGTAGCCGTTGAAGTCGTTGCCGCCGTCGCCGTTAAAAACGATGGTGCCGTCCTGGATTCTGTGGGTACCCTCGTTTACAATGATGCCGTTAAAGGTGGTACCCTGGGATTCGATGGAACCCACCGTCAGGGTGCCGGTCTCCTCGTCGTATTCATAACCCACGGCGGCGGAAAGGGCGGAAGCGCTCTCCTCCAGGCCGTTCTCGTCCAGGTAGAGGGCCGCTCTGTAGTCGGAGCCTGCCCAGTCCGCCATAGAGCCTTCATGGCCGGACAGGGAGAGCTTGTCAACCACATTGATAACGATGTCGCCGGTGTAGGTCTCCCCCGCCTCGATGTCGGTCTCCACCCCGTCCACTGTCACGGTGAGCAGATGCTCCTCGTCGGTGGTGATGCTGGAGGTCTCGTCCACGGTCAGGCTGCTGATATAGCTGGTCTCGGTAACATTCCAGACCGCCCCGTTGGTCAGGGTCAGGGAGATGCTCGCGCAGTTTTCATAGGTCTCGTCATAGGCATAGGTGCCAACGCCGATGGAACCGTCCTCGCCCCAGAGGGCGTTCCAGTCCTCCACGTCAAAGTTTGCGATCCTGCCGGTAAGCGCAGTGCCGTCCAGGGTCAGCTCCATGGCCCGCTGGTAGTCATAGTCCAGCACGTCGCCGGTGATCTCGGAATCGGCAATGGTGATGTCCATGGGATTTGCCACGTCGCCGTCGGCAATCAGGTTGGCGTTGCCGTCCGAGTTGATGACCGACATCAGGAAAACGCCGCTCTGGCCGAAGTCAGCCTCGTCATAGTTGGTCTCGAAGGTCACGTCCTCCAGGTAAATCAGGGTGCTGCAGCTCCGCATAAGGATCGCAGGGCCGGACGTCCACAGCACATAGTCCAGGGTGTCCTCATAGAAGAAGGAGGCGGAGGAGGTAACGCAGTCGGGGGTGTACCAGCCCTCCGGCATATCCTCCAGGTTAAACAGGGTGTAGTCCGTAATAAGGTTCACGCCAACGGCCACGAAGACGTTCTGCTGATCCGCCCCCTTGCCGGTTTTGCTCTCGTCCGGCTTGTGAACCAGGATGGCGTTGCGCCCGCCCGCCAGGGTAGAGGCGCCCACCTCCATAGCCTCGCCGGTGTAGGCCTCCAGGGCGTAAACCGGGTCCTCCCCGGCAAAATCCTGATAGGAGGTGTCCAGCAGCTCACAGGGGTGAGCCGCCAAAAATTCGTCCCGCCAGGCGTTCAGCTCGGTGGTCTCCATGTCCAGCGCATCCCCGTCAAACATATACAGCTCGCCGCCGGAGGCGATGATCGCGCCGTATTCCGCCCCAACCAGGGTGGTGCCGAAGACATAATCCCGGCACTCGTGGTCGGAATAAATGGCGTAGCCGCCGTCCGTGGTCTCCGCGTAGGAGTTCACCGCCACAAAATTGACGCCGTACCCGGAGGCGCCGTCTGTGGACATGGCGGCCCAGCCGTCCGCAACCACGACGGAATTATAATAGTATGTGTTGGAATTGCCCTGCGAGAGGTTTGTGCGGGTGTGGCCCCACACCAGCAGCCCCTGGAGCGCCATAAAGTCGCTGACCTCCTCATAGCCCTCTGTGCTGCCGGTGGATTCCAGATAGGAGTCGGTGATCACAACCGTGGTGTTCGTGCCGTCCACATAGGACGCGGCGGTCTGAGACCCGGCAGACAGGATGTAGGTATTTTCCAGGGTCAGGCTGGAATCCGTCCCAGTGGTGTGGAACATATTGCCCCCGCCAGCGGCGTCCGTCGTGCCGATGAAGACAGAATTATAGCCCCCGTCCAGGGCCACCGCGCTGGCTTCCAGGTACTTTTCCGTGGTCTCCAGGGCGTATTCCACCTGGCAGACATCCTCACTGCCGCCCACGGCGGCTGCGCCGCCGCTGACGTAAATGAAGGACTCGCCCTCATAGCTTACACCGTCTGCCGCGAAGCTCTCCCCGTCACCGACTACGTTTTCAGCGGACGGGTCGGCAGAGGCATCTGCCGCGGCTTCCTCCGTGGCCTCGCCGCTGGCGAAGCCGCCCACAGCGCCAAGACTCAGGCAAAGGGCCAGAGTCAACAGCAGTGCCAAAAATTTCTTCATACTTTTTCTCCTTTCCAATTTTTTGAAGTATTTGTACAAACACTTCTGGTAATTTATATCATATCAAACATGATATACATTTGTCAACCTCAACTGCATAAAAATTCATTCCCGGCGAATTTGGCATGAACGTCGGCTGTATATTGCCCTTGCAAAGGAGGCGGCGCTAGTGTATGATGCTGTTAGCGGGCATGGTGCGCCTCCGGCTGACAGGAAGAAGGCCGGGGCAGGTCGGCAAGACCCCACGCCGGCAAATTATCACATTTTTTAGGAGGAAAAACTATGAAGCAGACACATAGACTGCTCGCCCTGATGCTGGCGCTCTGCCTGGTACTCAGCATGAGCGCTGCGGCCTTCGCCTCAGAGGAGAGCGGGGAGCCTTCCGGCGAGGCCGCCGAGCAGCTTGTCACCCTGGTGGTGGACGGCGTAGAGACAGAGTACGAGGAGGGGGACGAGATTCCCGAAGGGGGCGTTCTGGTCTACACTGACCTTTACCAGGTCAACGGGTACGAGCAGGAGTATCGGACGGCTCTGTATGTAAACGACGGCGTGATCGACAGCCGCAGCGTCACAGAGGCGGTTGTGGGCGGCAGCTATGACGACGAGGGGGCTGCGGGCATATCCATCACCTCCGAGGGCAGCAACTTCAACGGCCTGATCGTGGAGGGCGGCTCCTACACCCTGACGGACAGCGTCATTTCCCTGACCGGCCTTGGCCGCCAGGACGCCCAGGGCTTCGGCTCCGGCGTGTACGCCACGGGAACGGCTCAGGTACACCTTGACCATGTGACCATCGACAACACCGGCGTCACCCGGAGCGCCATGGTGGTGGAAGGGGACGCGGAGGTCTATGTATCCTACTCCACCCTTTCCGTCAGCGACGGCGTTCCCCATGACGGATATGTGGGGACGGTCGGCAACGGTGAGATATTCCTGGTTCCCTGGACGCTGGGGCTTAACGGCAACGTCCGGGCGGTGAACCTGTTCGGCAACGGCCATGTCACTTATTACGAAAGCCTGATCACCTCGGAGAAATGGGGTGTTCTCAGCTTCGACGACGCCTTTATCGAGAGCGCCAACAGCGTGCAGACCAACAGCACCATTGCCATCACCGGCGGCCTGGCGGTGGATCTGGCGGAAGGCCCCACCGAGGAGCAGCTTGAGAGCCTGGACTTCTACGAGGACGATTACAAGGACAACATAATCACCACCAGCGACGGCCAGCCCGCGGGCTATGGCACCCTGGTCTACGGCAGTATGCTGGGTGTGTTCGCCGGTTCCACCATATACGTTCCCACCTTCGCCGCGATCCTTGCCAACCAGGGCGGCACCATCCTGTTCACCAGCAGCAGCGAGGAAAGCCTCCGTGGCATAAGCGATACCATCACAGAGGCCCACAGCGCTTTCACCGTTCTCAACCCGGATTATGAAATTTACGCTCTGGAGGAGGTTCTGGCCGCGGAGGATTACGAGGCGCAGAACACGGTGGTGTATTCTGACCGCATTGGCATTATGACCTTTGACGACAGCACCGCCTCTGAATCCGATTCCTGCAAAACCATCATCATTAACGACGGCACAGAGTTCTATACCGGCGGCGCTGTCATGCTGATTAAGGGCTATCCCGCCAACATCTATGTGGACGACGCAACTCTCGTGTCCGGCTCCAACGTGATTCTCCAGGTGGAGGACTGCGACGACGCCGGTATGTGCGAGGACGAGCATGTGGACTACTATGTGTTCGCCGCCGACTATGAGGAGCTGACCGCCAGCAACGAAGACACCCGTGAGCGCACCCGCACCCTGGAGGAGCTGAACGACACAGCGCTTTCCACCAGCATGAGCGACGGCGACCACCTTGTTACCGCCACCTTCTCCAACATGGAGGAGCTGACCGGCGATATGTATAACTCCTCCGGCAGCAACACCGCCTACAACGCCGACGCCCCTATCCTCAATATGTATGTCATCCTGGACAACATTGGCAGCTATTCCGGCGCGATCTCCGCCTCCCACGGCTATCACAGCCAGTACACCAGCACCTATGTAAACGAGGACGGCCAGGAGATCGGCGTAATCGCCTCCCCCGACTGGTGGGGCGAGTACAGCGAGGAGGACTGGTTCTCCGAGAACGGCTGGGACGAGACGGACGTGAGCTGGCACTATCTGCTGTCCAATTACACCGATGTAGCCTGCGAGTCCGCTGACAACGGCGTTATTGTGGAGCTGAAAAACGGCACCGTCTGGAACGTCACCGGCGAGAGCTATCTGACCATGCTCATCGTGGGTGAGGACTGCGTCATCAGCGGCACCATGACCGTGGACGGCACGGAGACCGAGATCATCCCCGGCGAAACCTATGAGGGCGACATCGTGATCCTCCCCGGCTGATGCCATAATACAATTTCATAGAAAAAATCATCCCCCGCGTCCCACGGGGACGCGAAAAGGGCAGCGCCGCCGGCGCTGCCCTTTTGCGTGAAAACGCTCCCTGTCACTGCAAATAATCGTACACTTTCACGGGCTGACCCAGGGTCAGGTTTGTCAGGATGTGGGCGCAGGATACGATGCGGCGGACGGGGAGATCCGCCATGGGGGCGAACACATGGGGGTGCAGCTCCAGCCGGGCCTGGCCGTTCCAGGCCTCCAATATCTCCATATCCGTGGTCTGGGCCCGGATCAGCTCCGCGATGCGGGGCGTGCCGTCATAATTGGGCTGGAGCTTCAGCATAAAGGTGGGGGAGCCGATCTGCGCCCTGGCCTGCTGAATGTCCATGGGCCAGTATTTATAGGTCATGGTGGCGGTGGCGATGCGCTGGCGGCTCTCCCCTACCTCGCAGGTTCCCACCAGCGTCTCCCCGTCCACAAACAGCCTGGGAAAGCCGGGCTTTTTGGGGTAGCCGTGGGCCTCCCGCCCTCCGGCCATGGGGCCGAAGCCGTCCAGCACCATCAGGTGCAGGTACTCCCCCTGCTCCCCCTGGTAGGACACGGGGATGGCCTGGCCGCACTCGGAATAGGCGCCGTAGCCTGTGGTGTCCGGCATACACATGACCTCGAACCGCACCAAGGGCCGCTCCAGCAGCTCCAGCGGCTCCGGCACCGCCTGGCGCAGGGCGTCCCAGTCCGTCTCATAGGTGATGAACATATGCTCCCGCCGGTTGAACCGATGGGCGCAGGGCGGAATGGCCGGGGCGCAGAGAGGTGTTGACATCCTTTTGATGATTTCTTCCGCTTTCATGGGAAACCCTCCTGTATACACAATATTGATACCTTAGTATAGCACATTCCCCGCCCGGATGAAATCCCCGGCCATAAGTGAATTTCCCTGATATTCATTTTTTGTTTACAAATTCTTACAAGTTTATTCACCAAACCCCCGCCCGGATGTTGTACTATACACTTGCGAGGGCCGAAAGGTGCAACCGCAGCACCGGCAGGACGCGCAGAACAGGTAGAGTGACAATGCCTATGTCACTGAGTTTGCTACTTTTCATTTTTTCACTCCTCTCTTCTTTGTTTGCAAGGACGGGCGTCTTCGGACGCCCGTTCTTGTTTTCCCCGCGAAATCACGCCGCCGGAAACCGGAAAGCCCGGCCTGATTCGGGCCGCGTCCCAGGATTTTCTTTCGAAAGCGGTTACAATTTGTTTACAAATTGTTACTGTTTTATTCATCAAATCCCGCCCGGGATGCTGTATTATATACTCGCGAGGGACGAAAGGCGCTGACAGCGCTGACAGAACACGCAATCGGGTTTGTGACAACGCCAATGTCACTGAGTTTGCTGCTTTTCATTTTTTCACTCCTCTCTTCTTTGTTTGCAAGGACGGACGTCTTCGGACGTCCGTTCTTGTTTTTTCCGAACCACGCCGCCGAAGCCGGAAATGGATTTTGGCGCAGCATTTTCATCCCATCGGAAAAAATTTTCCCCGGCGACGGTTTGCGGTTGGGTTCGCGGGGAAAATGTCCCATTCTTATAGTAAGAATATGGGGATGGGAGTGGTCATATGCGGCGGGGTGTATTGGGGGCGCTTTGCGCGCTGCTGGCGGGACTGGTGATAGCGGGCGCTGCTGCCTACGTCGGCCAGGGCGCAGGATTCGCTGACTGTGGGCGCAGACAGCCAGAGCTATAATCTTCTAACGCTGAATTTAGCCAGCACGGAGACGGCGGGCAGCGGCATGATCGGGGAGATCAGCGATTATTTTCTCTCCCGCGCCCCCACGGCCAAGGGGGAATACACCGGCCTGCTGGCCGGGAAAAACCTGGTCGTCATCTGCGCGGCCTCCTGGAATCCCGTGCTGGACGAGGCCCAGGCCCCGGCCCTGTACCGGCTGTGGCAGGAGGGGGCCAGACTGGGGGAGGTGTACGCCCCGGACTGGTATCAGGATCTGGACGGGACGGAATTTGCCCTGCTGACCGGCATGATCCCCACCAGCCTTTACGGGCAGACCGCCTTGTCCTGGACGGGACGGCAGGAAACCTATTTCCCCTATGCTCTGCCGGAGGCCCTGGCCGAATCGGGCTATACCTGCCTGGCCTTTGGGGAGGACGACAGCCGCCAGGCGGCCTATCAGGCCCTGGGCTTCGATGCCTTCACCCTGTACGGCGAAACGGACGCGGCGGCTGTCGCGGCGGCCTGCGCGGGCCATCAGCCCTTTTTCGCCTATTGCGTCTGGACAGACGAGGACTGCGAGACCTCCCTGGAGATGCTGACAGCGGCGCTGGACGGCTGCGGGCTGGCGGAGGACACGGTCATATGCCTTCTCACCGGCCAGGAGACGGAATGCCGGGGCTGTCTGTTTTTGTGGGGGCCGGGGCTGGAGGGCAGCCGGGTGGAGACGGCCTGCTCCGAGCTTGACGTGACCCCCACCCTGTTGAATCTTCTGGGCGTTGCGTATGACTCCCGCTTTCTCTGTGGCCGCGACCTGTTCGCCGCCGTCTCCTCCACCGGCAGCGCCTCCGCCGCCATGCCCCTGGTGAGTCTTTACGGCAGCGCCTATTCCGACTGGGTGACGGACGCGGGGTATTATAACGCCAAGGGGAACATATTCTTCCTGTCCGGCGACTGGTTTTTCAGCGACCAGGAGGCCGCCCGCTACGTCCAGCAGGTGCGGCGCATTGTCTATGAGCGCTACGCCTTCTCCCGCCGGGTGCTGGAATACAATTATTTCCAGGTGGCCTTCTCCCCTTAAATCCCGGCCAAATATCGAAGGTTGGGTTTGATTTTACACCCATACCAGCGTATAATGGAGAAAAACTCCCTGGGAGGTCTCATCTATGGAAAGACGGCGTATTATTGCGCTTTTTGGCGTATTGATCATCATTGTCCTGGCCCTGGTGCTTCTGCTGACCCGGTGCGGCAAATCGGACGACACGGAGAATTTGGACGCCGCCCCGGAGACGGAAGTCACCGTCACCCCGGAAGCGGCTGTCACCGTGATCACCCCGGCGGCGGAGACCGGCCCGGCCTACACCCCGGAGCCTACCCCCACGGCCACGGCGGCAC
>JAJQFY010000081.1 GCA_021200935.1 Oscillospiraceae bacterium | reverse complement strand
GGGCATTTCCGCCGTCTCCCCGCCGATCAGGGCGGCCCCGGCCTGGACGCAGCCCTCCGCCACGCCGGAAACGATGCTGGCGATACGGGCCGGGTCGTTTTTGCCGCAGGCGATATAGTCCAGGAAGAACAGAGGCCGCGCCCCGCAGCACAAAACATCGTTGGCGCACATGGCCACGCAGTCGATGCCCACAGTGTCGTGCTTGTCCATCAAAAAGGCCAGCTTCAGCTTCGTGCCGACCCCATCCGTGCCGGACACCAGCACCGGCTCCTTCATGCCGGTCAGATCCGGGGCGAACAGGCCGCCGAAGCCCCCCACGCTGCCGATGACCCCCGGTGTGGTGGTGCGGGCGATATGCTCCTTCATCAGCTCCACCGCCTTATACCCGGCGGTGATATCCACCCCGGCGGCGGCGTAGCTTTCGCTGTAGCTGTTATTCATGTCTGCCTTTCCCCTCGCTTATTTTGTATTCAAAGCGGCTCTTGCCGCCCTCGGCGGGTATTTCCGTGGGATAGTGATTGGTAAAGCAGGCGTCGCAGAAGCCCTCCGCCTTATCGCTCCCCAGCAGGTAGCACAAATCCTCCGCCGGAAGGTACCCCAGGGCGTCCGCCCCGATGAGGCGGGCCGTCTCCTCCACCGTATGGTGGCATGCCACCAGATTCTCCCGCGAGTCGATGTCCGTGCCGTAGTAGCAGGGATTTAAGAAGGGCGGTGCGGATATCCGCATATGCACCTCTTTGGCCCCCGCCTCCCGCAGCAGGCCCACGATGCGGGCGCTGGTGGTACCCCGGACGATGGAGTCGTCGATGACTACCAGCCGCTTGCCCCGCACCACGCTGGACACGGGGTTCAGCTTAATTTTCACCAGATCCTCCCTGGCGGTCTGGCCGGGAGAGATGAAGGTGCGGCCTATGTAGCGGTTTTTGATAAAGCCAACTCCGTAGGGGATGCCGGAGGCTCTGGCGTAGCCCAGGGCCGCGTCCAGCCCGGAATCCGGCACGCCGATGACCACGTCCGCCTCCACAGGATGGCGCAGGGCCAGCCGCTGGCCCGCCCGAATCCGGGCCTCGTGGACGCACACCCCGTCCACCACGGAATCGGAGCGGGCGAAGTAGATATGCTCAAATATACAGGTGGTTTTCGGGGCCTTGCCGCAGTGATCCCGTATGCTTTGCACCCCGTCCTTGGTAAAGACCAGTATCTCCCCCGGCTCCAGATCCCGGATATACTGGGCCTGAACCGCTTCCAGGGCGCAGGTCTCTGAGGCCACCACATAAGCCCCGTCCTCCCGCACACCATAGCACAGGGGGCGGAAGCCATGCTCATCCCGCACGGCCAGCAGCTTGGACGGGGACATGATAACCAGGGAATAGGCTCCTTTGAGCTGGTACATGGCCTGGTTCACCGCCTGCTCGATGGAGGGAGCGGTGAGCCGCTCCTTGGTTATCACATAGGAAATGACCTCCGTGTCGCTGGAGGTGTGGAAGATGGAGCCTTGCAGCTCCAGGGTCCGGCGCAGCTCGGCGGAGTTCACCAGATTTCCGTTGTGGGACAGGGCCATGCGGCCCTTGATGTGGTTCACCACAATGGGCTGGCAGTTTTCCCGCCCATTGCCGCCGGTGGTGCCGTAGCGGACATGGCCCACGGCCATATTCCCCTCCGGCAGGGATTCCAGCACAGAGCGGCTGAACACCTCGCTGACAAGGCCCACGTCCTTATAAAAGCTGAAAAGCCCGTCGTCGTTTATTACGATGCCGCAGCTCTCCTGCCCCCGGTGCTGAAGGGCGAAAAGCCCATAGTAGGCGGAGGCGGCCACATTGGTTCTGCCAGGGGCAAAAATGCCCCAGACCCCACATTCTTCATGTATATTGCTCATCTATCTCCTATTTATAAACCTGCCTCAGCCCAGGATGCGGCGGAGCATTTCCGTGTAGGCGTCCTCCACATTCCCCAGATCCCGGCGGAAACGGTCTTTGTCCAGCTTCTCGTGGGTGGTGCTGTCCCAGAAGCGGCAGGTGTCCGGGCTGATCTCGTCCGCCAGGACGATTTGACCCTCCGCCGTCTTGCCGAACTCCAGCTTGAAGTCCACCAGGTCTACGTTCACCCCAGCAAAGAACGCCTTCAGCACGTCGTTTATTTTGAAGGCCATGGTCTTGATAAGGTCTATCTCCTCCCGCGTGGCCAGCTTCAGGGCCAGAACGTGATATTCGTTGATAAGCGGGTCGCCCAGATCGTCGTTTTTATAGGAAAACTCAATGGTGGGCGCGTCGAACACAATGCCCTCCTCCACGCCGTAGCGCTTGGCGAAGGAACCGGCAGAGATGTTGCGGATGATGACCTCCAGGGGTACGATGGAGACCTTTTTCACGGCGGTCTCCCGGTCGTTCAGCTCCTCCACGAAATGAGTGGGAACCCCTTCCTTTTCCAGAAGCTGCATGAGATAGTTTGTCACACGGTTGTTGATAGAGCCTTTCCCGGCGATCTGGCCCTTTTTCAGGCCGTTGAAGGCGGTGGCGTCGTCCTTATAGGAAACGATAACCACCTGGGGATCCTCGGTGGCGTAGACCTTCTTGGCCTTGCCCTCGTAAAGCTGTTCCGTTTTCGTCATGGTTGCGTCCTCCATATCTTTTGTTTAGTTATTTTAGTTATTATATTTTGCCTCGATGGCGGCGTTCTTTTCCAGCACGCGGGCCGTCTCCTCCGCCCGCGTCTGTTCCAGCGCCGCCGCAAGGGTCTCGTCGGAAAGGGCCAGTATCTCCATAGACAGCAAGGCGGCGTTGACCGCGCCGTCAATGGCAACAGTGGCCACAGGTATGCCGGAGGGCATCTGCACTGTTGAAAGCAGGGCGTCAACGCCGTCAAGGACGGTGGATTTCAGGGGTATTCCAATAATGGGAAGGGTGGTGTTGGCGGCCAGGGCCCCGGCCAGATGGGCGGCCTTGCCTGCGGCGGCGATAATCACGCCAATGCCCGCCTCCCTGGCTCCCTGGGCGAAGGCGCGGGCCTCCTCCGGGGTGCGGTGGGCGGAGAAAATGTGCATCTCAAAGGGTACCTGATAGCGGCGCAGGGTGTCCGCCGCCTTCTCTACCACAGGCAGGTCGCTGTCGCTGCCCATAACAATCGCTACTTTTTTCATAAATTCCCTCTCTCCTGACTTTCCAAATGTTTTAAGATTTTAGGAAAAGGCAGCCCTATCCCGCGTATGAATAGAGCTGCCCAGACGGTCGGCATATTGCAATGAAATTGGCTCCTTTGCGTACACTCGCATTCCGTCGGTTGCCAACTCACACCTTGATTTCTTTCATTATAACAAAGGGGAAATTGTAAAGTCAATTCCTCCTTTTCCCCAAAGGAGGATAATTTTCTTCCCTCAGGAAGTCCAATTTTGTCTATTTTGTATAGATTTCTCCCTCTCCTCTCCGGGGGCTGGCTCCAACCTTCCAAAAAATCGCCGCCCCCGGCCCCGGCGGGTGAATTTTTACTTGCATCAGGCCCCCGGCGGGTGTATCATTTATTTGTATGACCTTTGCAAATTTCCTTTTAAGAACAATGCCAAACCGAGCTTTTGTTTGACATGAGACAGGGAGAAAAAGCGAAATGGAAGCATTTTATAGAATCCTCGCGCTGTTAGGCGGTCTCGCCATGTTCCTGTACGGTATGCGTCTGATGGGAGACGGGCTGAAAAGCTGCTCCGGCGGCGCCATGAAGGCAGCCCTTGCCAGGGTGGCAAACAAGCCCACTCGCGGGTTTATTCTGGGTATGCTCGTCACCTGCATGATTCAAAGCTCTACCGCCACCATCGTCCTGACCGTGGGTCTGGTGGGCGCGGGCTTTCTTACCTTCCGGCAGTCCATCGGCATTGTGCTGGGCGCGAACGTGGGTACAGCCATCACCGCCCAGGTGATCCGCCTGATGGACTTGGACGCAGGCTCCTCGATTCTGAACCTGTTCAGCGCGGACAATCTGGCCTCTATCGCCCTGATCGTCGGCATTGTGCTGATTATGTTCGTCAGCAGCCGCCGCAGCTCCATGAAAAACGTGGGAACCATCTTCGTCGGCTTCGGCATTTTGTTCATGGGCCTTATGTATATGAGCGACGCCGTCAGCGAGGTGGGCGATTCCCTGAGCCGTCTGCTGACCGCCTTTGAGGACAGCTATATTCTGGGCTTTTTGGCGGGCGTGGCCGTCACCGGCGTGATTCAAAGCTCCTCCGCCGTGATAGGCATTTTGCAGACCCTGGCAAGCTCCGTGGGCGTTCGCTTCTGCGGCGTGGTGGCGGTCATTGTGGGCGTGAACATCGGCGACTGCCTGACCACCTTCCTTGTGAGCCGCATTGGCGCGAAGCCCGACCAAACCCGCACCGTGCTGGTACACGTTATCTACAACATCTGCGCCGCCCTGCTCATCGGCCTGGTGCTTGTCATCGGGCGGGGTACGGGCCTGATCGGGGACGAGCTGTGGTATATGTCCCTGGATTCCGGCGGCGTCGCCAACGTCCACGGCCTGTTCCGGCTGGTTCCCGCCGTGCTGCTGCTGCCTATGTCCAATAACTTCGCCAAGCTGGCGGAAAGACTGGTGCCGGACAAGCCCATAGACCCGGAGGACGCGGACATTCTGGAGAGCCTGCGGGAGCTGGACGATCGCCTTATCACAAACCCCGGCCTGGCCTTAGACCAGGCGTCCCACCTCATCGGCCATATGGCCGACGTAGCCACCCACAACTACGACGCCTGCATCCAGCAGATTTACGAGTTTGAACCCCGCCGGGAGGAGTGCATCCGCCAGCGGGAGGACTTGCTGGACGAGATGGCGGACGCCTCCAACCAATATATTGCAGCAATCTCCCCCTACATCACCCTGGATTCCGACAACCAGAACCAGAACTTCCAAATTAAGGCCCTGACCTGCTTTGAGCGCATCGGCGACCTGGCGGTGAATATCACCCACAACATGGCACAAACGCGGGACAATAACCAGCATTTTTCCGACACCGCCATGAAGGAGCTTCGCGTTGCCGTGGACGCGGTCAGCGATATTCTGGCCACCGCCACGCGGGCCTACAAGGAAACAGATTATGACCTGGCCCGGACGGTGGAGCCAATGGAGGAGGTCATCGACGACCTGATAGAGGCCCTGAAGGAGCGCCATGTGGAGCGCATGACCCGCGGCACCTGCGACATCTTCAGCGGCATCCAGTTCCAGAACGTGCTGCAAAACATGGAGCGCATTTCCGACCAATGCTCGGATTTGGCGGTGTATATGCTCAGCCGGAAGGACTCGGCCATCTCCGGCCAGGAGCATCGGTACCTGCACAACCTGCACCACTCCAGCAACGAGGAGTACCGGCGGCTGTTCGGGGAGAATTACAAAAAATACTTCGCCCGTCTGAAGGAGAGCGAGGTCAGTCAGCTCCCCTCGGAAAAAAATTCTTGACAAACGCCCCTGCAGGGCCTATAATCATGAAAAGAGCAAAGGTGTTCTTCGTGGAGGAGTACACCTTTGTTTTTTTATGTGCTAGGGCTTGATTAAAAAATATCGGCACGCCCAGACAGCGGATCTTTTTCCGCCATCCTGCGTTGCTTTTTCTTGAAATACGCAAAGTATTCCCGCAAAAAATCGCCTTGGCTGGCGAAAAAATCTCTCGCCTGGTCATACCGCTATTTTCCAATCAAACCCTAATTTGTTCTTACAGGAGAGTATAAATCTATGTGTGCTATTATGGGCTTTACTCAGCGGACGCTGACAGAGGAGCAGCTCCGCCCCTACTTTGAAAAAACAGTTTCCCGCGGGCCGGACATGAGCCGGATAGAGGAAGCCGGTTCCGGCTGGCTGTGCTATCACCGGCTTGCCATCATGGGCCTGAACGAGGCCGGTATGCAGCCCTTCCACCTGGACGGGGACATGGCCATCTGCAACGGGGAGCTGTATCTGTTCCGGCCCCTGCGGGCGGAGCTTGCCAGGGAATACGACTTCATCAGCGATTCCGACTGCGAGATCATCCTGCCCCTGTACCACAAATACGGGCTGGAAATGTTCTCCATGCTGGACGCGGAGTTTGCCATGCTGATATACGACAGCAAGCGGGACGAGATTATCGCCGCCCGCGACCCCATTGGCATCCGGCCCCTGTTCTACGGTTATATGGAGGACGGGAGCATGGTCTTTGCCAGCGAGGCGAAGAACCTGGTGGGTCTGTGCGAGAACGTGAACCCCTTCCCTCCCGGCCATTACTACGCGGGAGGCCGGTTCGTCCGCTACGCCGACCTGACCACCGTGAAGCCGGAGGAATACGTCACCGACGACATAGAGACCGTCTGCAAGAACATACGGGAGAAGCTGATTCTCGGCATTGACAAGCGCCTGGACGCGGACGCCCCCCTGGGCTTTCTTCTCTCCGGCGGCCTGGACAGCAGCCTTGTGTGTGCCATCTCCGCCCGGATTCTGGGAAAGCACATCCGCACCTTTGCCATCGGCATGGACAAGGACGCCATCGACCTGAAATACGCCCGCCAGGTGGCGGACTTCATCGGCGCGGATCACACAGAGGTCTACATGACCCGCCAGCAGGTGCTGGACTCCCTGGAGGAGGTCATATCCCTTCTGGGAACCTACGACATCACCACCATCCGGGCCAGCATGGGCATGTATCTCTGCTGCAAGGCCATCCACGAGACCACCGACGTGCGGGTGCTTCTGACCGGCGAAATATCCGACGAGCTTTTCGGCTATAAATATACCGACTTCGCCCCCTCCCCGGAGGCGTTCCAGGAGGAGGCCAAAAAGCGGGTAGACGAGCTGTATATGTACGACGTCCTCCGGGCCGACCGCTGCATTGCTTCCAACTCCATCGAGGCCCGCGTCCCCTTTGGGGATTTGGAATTTGTGAAATACGTCATGTCCATTGACCCGAAGATGAAGGTCAACACCTACGACATGGGAAAATATCTGCTGCGCCACGCCTTTGAAAAGGATCACCTCCTCCCGGAGGAGATCCTCTGGCGGCAGAAGGCCGCCTTCTCCGACGCCGTGGGTCACTCCATGGTGGACGATCTGAAGGAATACGCGGAGGCCCACTACACCGACGGGGAATTTGAGGAGCGCCGCAAAGCCTATGATTTCGCCCAGCCCTTCACGAAGGAGAGTCTGCTCTACCGGGAGATTTTTGAAAAATATTACCCCGGCCAGGCCCCTATGGTGAAAGACTTCTGGATGCCCAACAAATCCTGGGAGGGCTGCAACGTAAACGACCCCAGCGCCCGCGTTCTCGCAAACTACGGCGCAAGCGGCCAGTAAAGCATACTGACCGCCCACTACACTTCGTATCAGTCGGCGAAGCACTCCGCCGCTGATATATACTCTCTCCTGCCGGAGCGGCCAGCACACCGCTCCGGCACTTTATTGTTTCCGTAAATATTAAGCAAAGGCCAAGCCCTTGCTCAATAAACGCGCTCTGCCCGCCCATGGACTGGGCGGGCAGAATTTTGCTTTGCTGGGTTACAGCCGCAGGACGGCCTGCAGAGCGGTGTCGCCTGTCTGGTTCTGGACGAGAAAATGCCAGCCCTCCTCGTCCTTCCGGCGGTAGATGGACAATGTCTGCCCCTCGAAGCAGGCGGCGCGGTAGGCCACCTCCACCTCCCGGACGGCCATGTCCGCCAGCTCCGCCGTGGTGAAGGTTCCCAGCAGCATACGCACATAGGCCACGTTGTTCATATGGCGGCCTGTGTCGATGTCCTGGGAGCCAATGCAATAGGTCTTCACCAGGTTCTCCGCCGCCGGGGTCTCCCGGAAGCGGGTGAACGGCCCCTGGCACACCTTTTCCGGCCAATGCTCCATATCCAGGGGGTAGCCGCTGTCCTCCGGCTTGACCATGCGTCCGCTGTCCATGTTCTGCACGATCCACTCCGTCCGGCCCTCCGCCAGCACCTCGTCCCCCTTTTTCACCCGGTAATAGCGGTCATCCTTCACCGCGCCGGGAACGTTGGGCCAGGTCTGAACATGAACCGTCTCCATCATCCGCGCCCGGCGGTAAATCCGCACGCGGGTACGCACAGCCACCCAATAGGCGCGCCGCTGGGCCATGTCCCAAATCCCTACCCCCAGCTTTTCCGCGTGTTCCGCCGCCAGATCCTCAAACAGGTCAAAAATCGCCGGGATGCTGTGTTCCCCCTGGGCGTCCGTCATGCTGGAGAGAATTGTCAGGTCTCTTTCCAATAAACCGTCCATATCATTTCCGCCTCTCTGCTTAAAATATACGCCTCAGCCTCCCCGCAAAAACAAGGAGGCTGACTGCTTACCCGTTCCAAAGGACGACCTGGCCGTCCTCCCGGGTTTTGTTCATGTCAATGATTCGCTGGTTCCGGGAACCGCGGAAGCGGAGGCCCACCTCTTTTTGCGCCAGGATAAAGGGGCCGTCCACCAGCACGTCCAGCAGGGCCAGCATTTCGTCCGTCACCTGGCACCGGGGGTGACTGCCGGGGCGCAGCAGGTCTTCATAGAGAAAGCCTGTGAAGGCCCAGATATCCTTTTGGGGAAACCGCTCCCGCACCCGCTTCAGGAAGGGGGTCAGCACCCGCTGATTCCCCGGCTCAAAGGGGTCGCCCCCCAGAAGGGTCAGGCCGTTTATATAGCTGGGGGCCAGCATATCCAAAAGGGTCTCCTCCGTCTCCGCCGTGAAGGGCTGGCCGTAGCGGAAATCCCAGGTCTCCGGCTGAAAGCAGCCCTCGCAGCGGTTGGTGCAGCCGGAGACGAACAGCGTCACCCGCACCCCGATACCGTCCGCGATATCGCAGCTTTTGATATTGCCGTAATACATGATTCTATAGGTCTATAGGATTACAGGTGCAGAACCCGATCCTTTATCTCCTGGGTGCGCCCCTGGTTCCAGAACTGGGTGCCGATATAGCCGCAGGTGCGGCGGGCCACGTTCATCTTATCCTGGTCGGTGTTGCCGCAGCGGGGGCAGCGCCAAATCAGCTTGTTGTCCTCCTCCACGATTTCAATCTCCCCGTCCCAGCCGCACACCTGGCAGTAATCGCTCTTGGTGTTCAGCTCGGCGTAGATGATGTTGTCATAGATAAACTTCATAACCTGCAAAACGGCCTCCAGGTTATTCTGCATATCCGGCACCTCCACATAGCTGATGGCGCCGCCGGGGGACAGGTGCTGGAACTGGGCCTCGAATTTCAGCTTGGTGAAGGCGTCTATCTCCTCGGTAACATGGACGTGGTAGGAGTTTGTGATATAGCCCTTGTCCGTAATGCCCTCGATGATGCCGAAGCGCTTTTGCAGGCACTTGGCGAATTTATAAGTGGTGGACTCCAGGGGTGTGCCGTACAGGCTGAAGTCGATGTTGTGCTGCTCCTTCCACTTTTTGCAGGCGTCGTTCATGTGAACCATAATCTCCAGGGCGAAGGGGGTAGCCTCCGGGTCTGTGTGGCTCTTGCCGGTCATGTACTTCACGCACTCGTAAAGCCCCGCGTAGCCCAGGGAAATGGTGGAATACCCGCCGTACAGCAGCTTGTCGATTGGCTCGCCCTTTTTCAGCCGGGCGCAGGCCCCATACTGCCACAGGATGGGCGCGGCGTCGGACAGGGTTCCTTTCAGCCGCTCGTGGCGGCACATCAGCGCCCGGTGGCACAGCTCAAGGCGCTCGTCGAATATCTCCCAGAATTTTTCCATATCCCCGCCGGAGGACAGGGCCACGTCCGGGAGGTTGATGGTGACAACCCCTTGGTTAAAGCGGCCATAATACTTGGGCTGGTTGGTCTCTGGGTCAACGTAGGGGGTCAGGAAGCTGCGGCAGCCCATGCAGGTGTAGCAGTGGCCCTCGCCGTTTTTGTCGATTTTCAGCTCCAGCATTTTCTTTTCGGAGATATAGTCCGGCACCATCCGCTTGGCCGTGCATTTGGCGGCCAGCTTTGTGAGGTAGTAGTACTCCGTCCCCTCCTCCACGTTGTCCTCCTCCAGGACGTATATCAGCTTGGGGAAGGCGGGCGTTACCCAGATGCCCTGCTCGTTTTTCACGCCCTGGCAGCGCTGAAGCAGCGTCTCCTCGATGATAACGGCCAGGTCCTTCTTCTCCTGCTCGTTTTTCGCCTCGTTCAGATACATGAACACGGTGACAAAGGGAGCCTGTCCGTTGGTGGTCAGGAGGGTGACAACCTGGTACTGGATGGTCTGCACGCCCCGGCGAATCTCCTCCCGGAGGCGCTTTTCCACAATGTCGTCCACCTGCTCCTTGGTGGGGATGACCCCAAGGGAGCTTATCTCGTCCCGCACGATGCTGCGGGTTTTCTCCCGACTGACCTGGACAAAGGGGGCCAGGTGGGCCAGGGAAATGCTCTGGCCGCCGTACTGGTTGGAGGCCACCTGGGCCACGATCTGCGTGGCGATGTTGCAGGCGGTGGCGAAGCTGTGAGGCCGCTCGATCAGCGTGCCGGTAATGACCGTGCCGTTTTGGAGCATATCCTCCAGGTTCACCAGGTCGCAGTTGTGCATATGCTGGGCGTAATAGTCCGTGTCGTGGAAGTGGATGATGCCCTCCTCATGGGCCTGGACGATATCCGGGGGCAGGAGGATGCGGTTGGTAATGTCCCGGCTGACCTCCCCGGCCATATAGTCCCGCTGGGTGCTGTTCACCACCGGGTTTTTGTTGGAGTTCTCCTGCTTGGCCTCCTCGTTGTTGCACTCGATGAGGGACAGGATGCGGTCGTCCGTGGTGTTGGACTGGCGCACCAGGGAGCGGGTGTAGCGGTAGGTGATATACTGCTTCGCCACCTCATAGGCCCCGTGGGCCATGATCTGCTGCTCCACCATATCCTGTATCTCCTCCACCGCCGGAGAGCGGCCCAGCTCTACGCAGGATTTCTCCACGGAATCCGCAATGCGCCGGATCTGGGTAACGGTCATACGCATATCCAGCGGCACCGCGTTATTGGCCTTGGTAATAGCCGCAACAATTTTTTCTATGTCAAATACAGCTTCTGACCCGTTTCTCTTTATAATCTTCATTCTTACCTCTCCCTGACGGTCTCTGTGCGGGCGGGACGCCCTGCGGTTTTACATAATCTTGCCGGTGAGACATATATTAGCACAACATCTTGTGGTTGTCAATACGGATTATTCCAACATTTTGTGAATCAGCGCATTGAACCCCAAACCCTTGATACAAGCGGGTTTGGGGTCGTTTTTGCGGGACAAAAGGAGGAACGGAGTCACCGCCGGGATAAAATTTTCGTCGAAATGCTGTTTATTCAGAATCTGTATGCACAGGCTCTCAGGCCACACGGCTGCGGGGGGCAGCGGTATAGCGGCACAGGGTATCGTAAATCAGCCGCTGCCCCTCTCTGGAAGGATGGATGCCGTCGGCGCACAGCAGCGTCTCCCAGCCTTTGTGCCGAAGGAAGGGCCGCCGCAGGTCGATGAGCTGTACCCCCTCCTCCATAGCGATCCGCTCCGCCAGGCGGGAATAGCTCTCCTGCCAGCGGAAAATACGCTCCACATCCCCCAGCCAGGACAAAATACGCTCTCTGGAAAGCCCGTCCCGGCAGATGAAGCTTAAATACCGCTCCGAGTGAATGGGCGGCAGGGTCAGAATAACCGGCTCCCGCCCGCTGGCCCGCACCAGTCGCACCGCCTCCCGGTAGCGGGCGGCAAACCGGGCCGGGGGCGTGTTGCAGCTATGCTCCCGCTCCGGGGCGGCGGCCACCTCCGCCCAGTGGTAATCGCAGTCGTTGCCCCCAAATTCCAGCACCGCCACATCCCCCGGCAGGGAAGGGCGCATACCGTCCCGCCGGATGACCGTCATGGCCTTCTCTATGGTGCAGCCGAACCGGGAACGGTTCGTCACGCTGACACCCCACGCCTGGGCATAGCGCTCCTCCCAGCGCCGGTTGATGACATAACGCCCGTTTTCCAGCAATATCCCCTTCAGGATAGAATCTCCATAGACTGTAATCGCCATGGCCTGGCCCTCCTTCAATTCAAAAATGAGTTAATCTAGTTTTCGATACTATATTACCAGATGTTTTTATCCGTGTCAACCACTATTTCAAATGTTTCTTGTCATTTTTCGCCCAATATGGTATAGTGGTTTCAGAAAAAGTATTTCCCAAATGAAGGATGGTATGTATCCATGAACGAAAGCTCTGAGGCCCTCTTTACGCAGATATGCCAGCAGATGGCCGGGCAGACCCTTCCCCGCTGGGAGGCACTGCCGGATTTGGATCTCTACATGGACCAGGTGCTGGCCCTGGTGGATCACTACCTGGGGGACTACCCCGGCTTCGACGAAAAGGGGCTGACCGCCTCCATGGTGAATAACTATGTAAAGCTGAAGGTCATCCCCGCCCCGGTGCGAAAGCGCTACACCCGCACCCACCTGGCCCATCTGATTATCATATGCGTTTTGAAGCCCTGCCTGTCCATCACGTTTATACAGCAGCTTCTGTCCTGCGAGCTGGCTTACATCAGAACCCAGGAGGCAGGCCAGGCGCAGGACAGCTTTGCCCCCCTGTATGACCGCTTCTGCGATGTTTTCGAGCAGTCCGTCCACGCCGTAGCCCAAGCGGCGGCGACAACCCTTCCGGCGGCGGAGCAGAACAGCGCCCTGCCCCAGGCCGTCTATTATGCCGCCCTCCGGGCCCAGGCGGAACAGGCCCTTGCCACAAAGTACCTGTCCGCCCTGTTCGACGCCCAGAAGCAGCAGGACAAGGCGGAAAAAACGGAGCAAAAGGGATCGGCCCAGCGCCGCAGCGCGCCGGAACCAGCCAACCATGACAAATAAGAACCTGTATTCACAGATTCACGGAGATAAATAGAATTTAGCGGTAGATTCTTTTCAATTCGTGCGGAAGGGAGGCGCGGCCTATGGAGCGTGGCATCAGCTACCAGCGGGAGGGGTATCTGCGGGAAAATTACAAATACTTCCACCTGCGGGACACGGAGGGCCAGGAGCTGGATTTTCACTTCCACGAGTTTGACAAGGTGGTCATTCTCCTGTCCGGCCAGGTGGATTATATGGTGGAGAGCAGCACCTATCCCCTGCGGCCCTGGGACATTTTGCTCATCAAGCACCACGCCATCCACAAGGCGCTGATCGACCGCTCCGCCCCCTACGAGCGGGTCATATTATACCTGGACAGCCAATACCTGGGCCGCTCCGTGCCGGAGGCCGACCTTCTGACCTGCTTTGACCAGGCCGACCAGCAGGGGCAGTATCTTCTGACCCCGTCCCAGGCGGATCAGAAAACGCTCTCCGCCCTGTTCCGCGCCATGGAGGAGGCATTGGAGGACGAGCAGTTTGGGGCGCAGGCCCTGCGGGACACCTTTCTCATCCAGCTTCTCATTCACATTAACCGCATCGCCCAGCGGGCGGGCAGCTTTCAGCGCCCGGAAACGGTCTATAACCCCAAAATCGCCCAGACCCTCTCCTACATCAACGAGCATCTCCGCGAGCCGCTGACAGTGGACGACCTGGCAGGCCGCGTGTATCTCAGCCGGTACCACTTTATGCGCCTTTTCAAAGCCCAGACCGGCGCCACCGTACACAGCTATGTGCAGCAGCGCCGCCTTCTCTGCGCCGCCCAGCAAATCCGCCGGGGCGTCCCTGTGAGCAAGGCCGCGGAGGACAGCGGCTTCACCGAGTATTCCACCTTTTACAGGGACTTCCGCGCCGCCTTCGGCGTCAGTCCAAAACAATTAAAATAAGCATCCAGGAGGCTGTATATGGATTATAAGAATTTTACGCTCCGAACCATGGAGCCTGGGGAAACTGAGCAGGCCATCGCCATCGAGCAGATATGCTTCCCGCCCAACGAAGCCTGTTCCCCGGCCCATATGCGCGTCCGCGCCGCCGCCGCGCCGGATTTGTTTCTGGTCGCCGCCGACCGGGACACAGGAAGGCTGGCGGGATATTTAAACGGCCTCGCCACCGACGAGACCGTTTTTCGGGATGAGTTTTTCACTGACGACGCTCTCCACAACCCGGCGGGCCAGGCCGTTATGCTTTTGGGGCTGGCCGTGCTGCCCGCCTTTCAAATGCAGGGGATCGCCAGGGCGCTGGTGGAGGAATACCGCCGCCGGGAGCTGGAAAAGGGGCGGAGGGTTCTCCTTCTGACCTGCCTGGACGCCAAGGTGGAGATGTATAAAAAGCTGGGCTTCACCGACAACGGCCTCGCCAATTCCACCTGGGGCGGCGAGCAGTGGCACGAGATGGCCTGCAGGATATGACCTGATGTAAAAAGTAACACTTCCCATGCTTACAACGCAGTAAGCAAAACTTAAATTTGCCCCCGTAAAAACAAGCAATCCAGATTTCTCACCTGTATACCGCAAATCGCAGCCGCCACAGAAGGAGGAACACCATGCCAAAAACCGACAAGCTTGGAATTGGGAACAGCTATATCAGCCGCGCTCAGATCATTGCGGATTTCCTGGCCACAAAGGACGACCCAAAACGAAGGCGGGAATTTCTTCGCCTGGTATCAGACGGCTGGTTTTTCCGCTCGTTTATAAAGCTGGCGCTAAGACCGGAATATGACTTTTATGTTTCCGAGGATGCTTTGCGTAATCCAGACAAACGCAGGCTCCGTCAGCTTTATTATGATAACCATTGGAACTGGGGAACCTACACCATCCCAAGTAGTATACTACAGTGTCCCATATTTTTGAATACCACGGAGCGTATAACGACGGATGGCCGTATTATTACGAGAACCCAGGAAAAAATTGACAAGGTCATGTACTTCCTCTACTTTGAGCGTGACGACACAGAGCTGGAAATCTATATCCAGCTTCTTTCCAACACCCTTGACCTCGGCATAACCGCCGAGGAAATAGAGGACATTATACCAGACTTTTTCACCAGAAAATAACCCATCTATGTAAATGTTGAAAAAACTACACCCCGCAATCCATTGCAGCGCAATAGAGGGCATAGAAGGCGCTATCGCTTTCGCGTGATGTGAAATTCAAGGAGGAAGAAATGTATACTGACGACTATGACCCAACACCCCTTGATGACGAACTGGAAGAAGAAGCTATATTGGACGCTATCCTGTTGGCAGCCGATGGCGCAGACAGCAGCGGCGTATTTGTCATCAACCCATCCGGCCTCAAGAGATTTCAGCAGGCAGGCAAGATCGCGAGGGCAATAACAGCAGGTACACGGGCAAAGGCAATCTGCGAGCAGCAGAGCAGCGATCTGTTTGTGTCTTGCGGAACAATTTCGATTATCGGTGAAAAAATTGAAATTGGGAATCCGTTATTGTTTGCAGCTCTGGGGAAACTCTCCAGCACTATGGAAATGTACTCTAAAACGAATGGGGAGGTACAGATCAACTATACTTTCGAGGACATAACAAAAGAGATATAAGGAGGATGTGACAATGACATTTGAGGAATCTCTGGGAGAGGCAACCAAACGCTTCGGCAGATCATTCACGGTGAACGAAGAAGTGAAGGCGCAGTTGCTGGAGGATTATGAAGCGATTGTGGGAATGGACGCGGATGGAGCCGATATAATCTCCGTGGAAACAGAGATCGACGAGGAGACTATGGAGGTCTCTGTTACTGCCGACTGCAATGAGTTTTCCGTCATAGGCTCCGAGCATACACTTTATGAGGTTGCCAGTCGCGCAAAGCGCATGGAGATCGCAAAAGGGCAGGAAGATGGGAGCACGGCGATCACGTTTGTATTTCCTGGTATTTGGGAAAGAGCTTAAAAAACAGATCAGGAGGTAAACTGTTATGGCGCTGGTCTTGTTCGTTCTGCTGGCACCGTTTCTTGGGATATATAGATTCATTGAGAAGCATCCAATCTATGTTGACAGAGAAAATAGCTGGCTTTTTGAATCGGAGAAAAAGGATAGGAAACAGATACGGGATGAATTTCTTTCAAGCTTTACCTGTTCGGCGTCAGATTACAAGATATACTGTAAAGAGGTCAGGGAAAATTGGGAATCCTGTATGGAGGAGCTTCGTATAGAGTGTATCAAGTACTTCCCTCTAACAACCTGTGAAGCAATCATGGATTTTGCCCACCCGGAAAGCGACTGGCTCTGGATGGAATACGGTTACGGTATCTTTCAGGAAGACAGGAATCCGCCTACCGGCGTATACGCCAGAAAAAAGGTCAGGGGAGAGAAGATGTATGACGACAACATACGTTTCGCCCATCTGGAAATCCTATATATTGCATACAAATATGGGCTATATTACCCCGGAGCAGCGAATTTCTATACACCGCCGGGGAATATGACCCAGTTTGATTCGTCTCGTTATAAGCGTTACGGATTGTATGAGACAACTTTCGGGGATTATGCGTTCTTCTTCTTCATCCTTATGCGGAACCACGGTGTCCAATGTGATATGCTCATATCTTATAACGGGACAGGAGTGTACCATACCGTAAGAGGACGTGCGGATCATTTACCTACAACGTATTATAAGCAGTTTTGTGGGCACCTGGTATCTGGCTCCCGCCCGGTTTTTGCCGACCTGTGTCTGAACGCCCCGGAATCTTTGCGAAAAGGGCCGAAGGTGCCGCTGGATTTTCACAATCCCAAGGATGCGGAGACGTGGGAAAAGTACCGCATGATGATGCTTCAGGGGTTTAAGTAATCACTCGAACGGGTAAGAGGATAGGGTCAATATGCTACCCACATCGAAAACCTCCCCAAGAACGGAATGCTCGCTGTGCCTCTGGATGCCGCATACATGGTCCAGAATGATACTGTTCCCGTACTCGTCATAGAAACCCACAATGCCTGAATATGGCAGAACGATCATAGAATCAAAGGAATGAACGCATCGAATGCTATGCTCCCGAAACCACTGGACTTGGTTTTCCGTAGAGAACATATACAGATGCCCTGCGGACGCAAGCTCAGACCCTTCAAGTTGGGATAATGACATTTCTTCCATTGGTGTTACCTCCGTTATTGACTTTATTTGGAAGCGGTGGTATACTATTAGAGCATGTAGGATGCGTCACCATCCTACATACCCGGTTGTATACACATCCGGTTTCAATGTGCACTTGGTAAGTCATGCACATTTTGTCTCTTTGAATGGGCAACTGCTGTGGATTTTCCCGGCAGTTGTCTTTCTGCTATTGACACAAACTGACCTGTCTGGACGCCAAGGTGGAGATGTATAAAAAGCTGGGCTTCACCGACAACGGCCTCGCCAACTCCACCTGGGGCGGCGAGCAGTGGCACGAGATGGCCTGCCTTCTTTGACCCTCCAGCCTTACAGCACCCGGTAGGTCTCCTCTGTCACCGGCTCCAGCCACTCATTGGAGGCATTCACGCCGGGAACCTCCACCGCCAGGTGGCTGAACCAGCTATCCGCCGCCGCGCCGTGCCAGTGCTTCACCCCAACAGGAATGTTGACGCAGTCGCCGGGCTTCATCTCCACCGCGGCCTTGCCCCATTCCTGATAATAGCCCCGCCCGGCGACGCAGAGGAGAATCTGCCCGCCGCCCTGGTCGGCATGATGAACATGCCAGTTGTTGCGGCAGCCAGGCTCAAAGGTGACGTTGAAAATCCCCACCTGGCTGGTGGAAACCGGGGCCAGGTAGCTCTGCCCCACAAAATACTGGGCGAAAGCGTCGTTTGGCGCTCCAATAGAAAACACCATCTCCGCCTGATGGGCGGCCTTGGGGTCTGTGCCGGAGGCTTCCTCCGCCCAGACCTCTTTTGCCATGTTGAACACGGCCCAGCCCTTGGGCCATCCGGCGTAAAAGGCCGTGTGGGTGATGGCGGCGGCAATCTCCCGGCGGGAGACCCCGGCGGCCTTGGCGTTCATCAGGTGGTATTTCAGGGAGGAATCCGTCACCCCGGAGGCCATCAGCGCCACCACGGTAATCATGCACCGGGTCTTGTGGTCGAGGCCCTGGTCGTTCCAGTTCTCCCCAAAGAGAATGTCGTCGTTATAATGGGCGAAGGCCGGGGCAAACTCGCCCAGGGCCTCCCGCCCCGCTGTCTGCTGAATCATCGTCTTTTTCCTCCTGTTTCCGCTTTGTGATTATAGATTTTTTGCCCAGGCGGCAAGGCTGCTGTCGCTCTCGCGGCCAGTAAACCGTTTGCCCTTCTTCCATACGTATTGACTGCCATAGGTCTTCTTCAAATCCTGCTCACAGCCCTCCACGCCGGAGCTGCCGGAGGTGCAGAAGAGGGCAACCTGTTTTCCGGAAAAGTCCGCGCTCTCCAGGAAG
>JAJQFY010000041.1 GCA_021200935.1 Oscillospiraceae bacterium | reverse complement strand
CACCGGGAACCCGAGCAGCAGGGTGTCGTAATCCTGCGGATTTTCCACCGTTCCCACAATGGCCGGACGGGAGGACGGGTCATTCATCTCCACCGAGCTGCGGGAATGGCTGTCGTTCCAGTTTAAATCTGCCGTGGTATAGGCCGTCACCGGCTCAATTTTGAAGATATCCGCGCCAATGGCGTCCGCCAGCTTCCGAGCTGTCCGTTCGGTCACGCCGCTTGCTGAAAAATAGGCCACTAATGTTTTACTCATAATAAATCCTCCGTTTCCTGATTTACAAAGCGGGTCTTCATCCGCCGGATATAAATTTTTCTTTCGTGATGCACTGTCCGCCGCCGTCCAGCCACAAGGCCCCGTCCAGCGCCCGGTCTGACAGGGAGGCAAAATAGCGCTCCTCCAGGGGAATCCATTTCTCCTGGAACACCCGAAGCCCCTCCGGGCCGTTGCGCTGGCTTATGCGGCGGCGCTGCTCCGCCCTGTCAATGGTCAGAAACACCCGGCAGTGGTAATGCGCCCACAGGGCCGGGTGGCAGCTATAGCTCCCCTCCACAATCGTTATAGGCGCAGGCTTTATGAAAGCCGGGGGGCGAAACGTCCCGCTGCGGCAGTCGTAGGGCTGATAGGAAAACGCCTCCCCCCGGCACAGCGGCTCCAAAACCGTGGTTAAAAACCGCTCATAGTCCACATTCCCCCCTGGCTCCGCCAGGCGCTGGGCCGTCCGCTGCGCTGGCCGGAGGAAGAAATCGTCCATATGCACCACGCCGCAGGAGAGGGCCTCCCCCAGCCGCCGGGCCAGGGTGGTCTTTCCTGCGGCGCAGCGACCGTCAATGGCGATAACAGCGGGCGAGGGCGCGGGATGCGCCCCCAGCCACTGCAAAATGATTTCGGCAGCGTCAGGCTGTCGCATCTTCCGCCCCGTCCTTCGCCGGGGGATTTTTGGAGAAGCGCACAAGCCCTGTGCGGTCCAGGGCCACCATAATGGCCGGAATCAGGACAAGCTGAATGACGATGCCCGGTATGGCGTTCAAAAACGCGCCGGACATAAAGGCCGCCCAGGTAAAGCCGTTGTCCCCCAGGCCCAGCAGGATAATCTCCACCACGCCCCACACGACCCGGCCCGCCAGCATGGCGGCAATCAGGCAGCGGTAGAGGGCCACAATGCACTTCCAGCGGGAGCGGGAATATAAAAATCCCGTCACGAAGCCATAGGTAGCCAGCTCAAAGGCCATGGCGATACCGTTGGGATAAAAGGGCGGCATACCAAACAGGACGCCCCGCAGCAACGGGGTGATAAAGCCCACCACCAGGCCGTACTGCCAGCCGCAGATCAGCCCGCACAGCAGCACAGGGATGTGCATTGGCAGCAGCATATTGCCAATTTGGGGAATCTGCCCGGTCAGGAAGGGCAGCACCAGGCCCAGGGCCAGGAACATGGCCCCCAGGGAGGTGTTTCTAACGCTTGCTTTTCGTTTTTCGTGCATAGGGTTTGTCTCCTTAGTCGATGGAAATGATTTCGTACTCCCGAACGCCCAGGCCAAGCTGGGCGGCGGCCTCTACGGTGTGAATGGCATGGCGGGAATCCATCCGCTCGATGAGGGACTTCTTCCCCGGGTCGGGGGAGTTGATCACCGCGTCATAGCAGGCCTGATCCAGGGCCACCGGGTCGATGGAGGCAAAAATGCCGATGTCAGCCATCTCCGGCGGGTGGGGGTTGGAGTCGCAGTCGCAGTCGATGGAAAGATTGTTTGCCACGCTGATATAGAGGATGTTGTCCTTGCCCATATAGTCGATAACGCTCTTGCAGGCGTCCGCCATGGACTCCAGGAAATCGTCCTGCTCCGCCGGGACGTCCCACAGCTTCGTGTAATCCGCCGTCACCCCGGCGGTGTGGATGTTGGCCTTGCCGCGGGAGGAGGCGATGCCGATGCTCATGTTTTTCAGTGCGCCGCCGAAGCCCCCCATCATATGCCCCTTAAAGTGGGAGAGGATGAGCATGGAGTCGTAGCTTGCGAAGTGATTGCCCACGATGTTGGTTTTCAGGTGGAAGCCGTCCTTCACCGGCAGCTCCATCTCCCCCATCTCGTCCATGATATCGCAGGGGGCCATGGCGGAAAAGCCGTGGTCCTTCACAGTCTGCCAGTGATCCTCCACTCTCATGCGCTTGCCCTCGTAGGCAGTGCAGCACTCCACGATGGTACCCGTCACCAGATGGGTCAGGTCGCCGATCAGGGCGGGCTGAAGAAAATTGTGGCCGCCCGGCTCGCCGGTGGATATTTTCACGGCCACCTTGCCGTGAAGATTCCGGCCCAGGGCCTTATAAATGGCAATCAGGCTGGCCGGGTCGATTTTTTGCGTAAAATAGACCTTTGCTTTTTCCATGGTTCTACCTCCAAAAGTGAGTTTTGTTGAATCTTGCCCGTTGTTTGACTTTTCCGCTCCTGTCTGATATAATCATAACACCTAAACCTGACTTTAAGTCAAGTCCTATTTTGAAAAATTTTCCCCAATCCTTCCAATCAGGAGTGTAATTTCCATGTATACCATCGGCCAGGTATCTGAACTGACGGGGCTGCCCGTCTCCACCCTGCGATATTACGACAAGCAGGGGCTGTTCCCTCACATCCAGCGCAGCGGCGGCAAACGCCAGTTTGGGGAGGAGGAGCTGGAGACCCTGCGGGTCATCGAGTGCCTGAAGCGCTCCGGGCTTGAAATCAAGGACATTCGCCGGTTCATGGACTGGACGGTGCAGGGCAGCGAGACCTACCCCCTGCGCCGGGCCATGCTGGAGGAGCAGCGGGCCACGGTGGAGGCGGAGATGAAGCGAATGGGCCGGGCCCTGGATATGCTGAAATACAAGTGCCGGTACTACGACCAGGCCATCCAGGACGGAAACGAGGAGCGCCTGAAGGCCATGGCCCCGGCGGATATGCCGGAGGACATCCGCCGGGCCTACGAAAGCGCCCACGCCCAGGAACAGGAACCTGTATTCACAGGTTCTAAAACGGGAGCGCCGGAGGAATAACCCCCGCGCTCCCCTATTTTTTTACTGCTGATAGGTCTCCAAAAAGTCGCCGATGTCCAGCACAGCCCGGTAGATTTTCTCCGCCGCCGGGAGAAGCACCAGGCGGAAGTGGTCGGGTTCGGGCCAGTCGAAGCCGCTGCCAGCCACAATGAGGATGTGCTTGGCGTCCAGCACGTCGAAGGCGAACTGCTTGTCGTTTTTCACCTTGCCGCCCAGTATTTTCGGGAACACATAAAAGGCCGCGTGGGGCCGCCGGTAGGAGACCAGCCCCCGCTCCGCCAGCGCATCCAGGGCTTTGCAGGCCGCCTCCCGCTGCTCATAAATGCGCCCGCCGGGAACCAGCATGGCCCTGGTACTCTCCGGGTCGTTCATGGCCGCCGGGATGACAAGCTGGGTCAGGGCGTTGCCGCAAAGGCGCATGGCGCAGAGCTTGCCCAGGCACTCCTTCAGCGCTGCCGTCAGGTCGCGGGGGCCGGAAACCACCGCCCAGCCACAGCGGAAGCCGCAGATGATGTGGGACTTGGAAAGGCCGTTCAGCGTGACCACCGGCAGATCCGGGGCGATGGCCGCCGTGGAGCGGAAGGGTACGTCGTCGATAATGAGCCGGTCATATATCTCGTCGGAGATGACCAGCAGCTCATGCCGCCGGGCAAACTCGCAGACCCGTTCCACCAGCTCCGGGGCATACACCTGGCCGGTGGGGTTATTGGGGTTTATGAGCAGGACAGCCTTGGTGCGGGCTGTTACCTTCTTCTCCATATCCGCCACGTCGGGGTACCAGTCGGACGCCTCATCGCAGGTATAGAACACAGGCTTTGCCCCGGCGAGATAGGCGGCGTTTGACCACAGGCTGTAGCTGGGGGCGGGCATGAGCAGCTCATCCCCGGCGCTCAGAATACTGTTGCAAATCATGGGGGCCAGCTCGCTGACGCCGTTGCCGATATAGATGTCGTCCGGGGTGATATCCTGGAGGCCACGGCTGGTGTGGTATTCCGCCAGGGCCTGGCGGGCCTCCGGCATACCCTTGGCGTCGCAGTAGGCCACGGCCTTGTCCGCGTTGGCCAGCAGGGCGTTTTTCACGCTGGGGGGCATGGTAAAGCCGAAGGTGGCGGGGTTTCCGGTGTTCAGCTTCAAAACCTCTATCCCCTGGCGGCTCATCTCCTGGGCCTTCTCAAACACAGGGCCGCGTATATCACTGTGAACAATTTTCAGCTTGTCAGAACTTTCCACAGGTTTCATTGTCTTGTCGCTCCTATATAAAAAATATTGTTTCCCATATTTGGCGGCCAGGGCCGTCAGCTCTATATTAGCACATCTTTCCAGTCCGCGCAATCACTAATATGGAATATAAAAAATTCTTCACCCTGACGCAAAAGGGGCCGCATCGACCAATGTCCATGCGGCCCCTTGAAGCCAATTCATACTGCCTGGGGGATTACTCCTCGCTGGCACCGGCCTTGGCCAGCTTCTTGGCGGTGCGCTTCTGATCCAGTTTTGTCATGTACAGCGCGCAGGTGGAGTCGCCCACGATGTTCAGGGTGGTGCGGCCCATGTCGAACAGCTTGTCAACACCGGCAATCAGGGTAATGCCCTCCACCGGCAGGCCCACGGTCTCCAGCACCATAGCCAGCATGATCATGCCCGCGCCGGAAACACCGGCGGTGCCGATAGAGGCCAGGGTAGCGGTCAGGACGATCATGGCCATCTGGCCGATGGTCAGGCCGATGCCATAGCAGGTGGCGATGAACACGGCGGCCACGCCCTGATAGATGGCTGTACCGTCCATATTGATGGTGGCGCCCAGGGGCAGAACAAAACCGCTGACCTCCGGGTCAGCCCCCATGTCGTTGGAACACTCAATGGTCAGGGGCAGAGTGGCGGCGGAGGAGGTGGTGGTGAAAGCCACACTCATGGCCGGCCAGATCCCCTTAACGAACTGGCCAAACTTCTTGCCGGACAGGCACCGAACGGAAAAGCCATAACACACCAGGAAGTGAACGATGTAGGCAAGATAGGCCACCAGGATAACCAGGAACAGAGACCCCACGATGGAGGGGCCGTTCACGGCCACCACGTTGCACATCAGGCAGAACACGCCGATGGGGGTGATTTTGATGATCATCATCATAATCTTCATAATCACCGCATAGACGGAGTCAATCCAGGTAGAGAAGGGCTTCGCCTTCTCCCCCGCCATCAGGATGCCCGCGCCCAGGAACAGGGCAATCACGATGACCTGGAGCATATTGGCGTCTGTGAAGCTTGCCCACATATTGGAGGGGAAGATGTTCACAATCACGTCCATGACGCTGGAACTGCTGGCCTCATACTCAAGGCCGGAAACCTCCAGCACCGGGAACAGGTTCAGGGCCTTGGCGCCGCTGGCGAAAATCAGGCCGATGACGATAGCCACCACGGTGGTGCAGAGGTAGTAGACAATGGTCTTCCAGCCCACGGAGCCGACGCGCTTGATGTCGCCCATGCTGACAACGCCGCTGATGATGGAGGTCAGCACCACCGGCACCACCAGAAATTTCAGCAGGTTAATGTAAATCGTACCGAAGGGCTTAATGTAGTTGGTGGTAAAATCCGGGTTTCCCAGGAAACACAGACCGGCCAGAATACCAAGTATCAGACCGATGAATATCCAGGCAGGCAGCTTGAGCTTTTTCAAAAATTTCATAATTAACTCTCCCTCTTCTTTGCATCTGCAAAAATTGTAATAAGAATTATAACATATCCTTATAATTTTGCAAGGGAGATGTTATTACAAAATATTACAAAATCCCTTATAGTTGTAACAATATTGCCTAATATTTCCAATTCTTGCCTATTTCTTACATAGATTTATCCGTTCCCCTATTGTCAACACATTAACTGATATGGTACAATAATGGCGCACAAAATTTTACAAGATTGAGAGGACTGTAATGATGATGAAAACAAGGCAAGAGATTAAGCAGCTCGCGAAGAGCTGCTTTCAGAGCTGGTATTGGCCCTGCGTGGGTTCCTCCGTCCTGTGTATGCTGGTGATTTCCGCCGTCGGCGGCGTCACGTTTTGGGCCGGGGGCCTGGGGGCGCTGCTTCTGTCCGGCCCCATCACCGTCGGGCTGTGCTACTTCTTTCTTCAGGTGTGCCAGGGCCGCGCCGGGGAAATCCAGGTCGGCACACCCTTTCAGAACGCCTTCACAGGCTATGGCCGCAAGCTGGGCGGCTATCTGTGGATGCAGCTTTTCACCTTTCTGTGGTCGCTGCTGTTTGTCATTCCCGGCATTGTCAAGGCGTTTTCCTATGCCATGACGCCCTATATCCTGGCCGACTGCCCCAACGTCAAGGCCCAGGACGCGCTGAAGCTGTCCATGCGTATGATGGCGGGCCACAAGGGGGAGCTGTTTGTGTTTTATCTCAGCTTTATCGGCTGGGGGATCCTCTCCGCCTTCACCCTTGGGATATTGGCTGTATTCTATGTGAATCCCTATCTGCAAGCCTCCCTGGCCGGGTATTATCTGGAGGTGCGGGACGAGGCACTCCGCACCGGGGCCGTCACCCGCCAGGAGCTGGAGGGAATGCCTCTGCGCTGACAGGCGCTCGTCACAAATAGATTTCCGCCTCCAGGAAGATGCGTTCCTTCTTGGATTTCTCCCCGATTCTGGTCAGCGCCCCCTTGCCCCGGCCCCGGATGGACAGAATGTCCCCTTCGGACACCGGGGCATCCACATGGAGACAGGGGGCGTAGTTTAAGGACACAGCCCCCTGCCGGATGGCCTCCGCCGCCGCTGTCCGGGACAGGCCGAACATATGCCCGGCCACCGCGTCCAGCCGCAGGCTTTTCACCGTGAAGGACATGGTTTTTACCTTCCGCTCCGGCTCCGGCAGGTCGGCCAGGGCCAGCGGAGATACTTTCACATTGGCCCGGCCCACGGTTTTCAGCTCCTCCAGAAGCAGCGCCTCCACCGAGGGCAGACAGAAGATGACCGCGCTGTCCTCCTCCACCCAGATGTCCCCCATAAACTCCCGGCGGATGCCCAGGCCCAGGGCCGCTCCCATGTAATCCCGGTGGGTGGGGGCGGCGTAATAGGCCCGCACCCGCAGGGCGTGGATATACTCCTCCCCGGAAAAATCCTCCGCCTCCATGTATTCCGGCAGGAAGAACATCACCTGCCGCTCACAGGCGGGATGCCCGCCGAAGGCCAGGGCTTTGCACCAGTCCTGCCGTCCCGCCCAGGCGTTGGCTTCAAACAGCTCCGCCGGGGTGAGAAAGCCGGTCATTGTCACCCGGCCCGTTCGCTGGCAGCGCTCGGCCAGCTCCTCTATGCGCTTTTCCAATTCCTTTTCCATGGTCTATTTCTGCGTTTCCTTTAATACTAAATCTATCTGTTCCAACGTCTGCTTTACCTCCAATATAAACTCGTTGGAGGAGGTTCGCAGAATACCGGCCCGCAGCACCCCCAGCCGGATGAGCCGGTCTGAGGTGACGACCCGGACGGACTCGTTTTTGCCAATCTGCCCGGCCAGGGCCTCAATATACATATCCGCCGTCTCCCCCTCCTTGGTGTAGGCCACATGGAGGCCGGACTGGTCGAATTTTGCCCCGTCGTGGTTGCCGGGGGCCTTGTAGGCGTCGAACACCAGCACCACGTTCCGCCCGGTGTAGCCCTGGTAGCTGGCAAGCATATCCATCAGGCGGTTCCTTGCCAAATCAAGGCTTTGGGCGGCCAGGGCCTTCAGCTCATCCCAAGCGAATATGACGTTATACCCGTCCACGATGATGCACTCCCGCTTGGGCGGCGCTTTGGGGGCCTCGCTGGCAACAGCGCGTACTGGCGTGGAATAGACAGGCCGCCGGATGGGGCCGAACTCCCGCTCCATGATGGTCTCCAGCTCCTTCTCGTCGATGTCCAGGTTCCGGGGGTAGAGCCGCGGGGCGGCGGTCTCCGGCTGGGCGGGCGAGGCCAGCCCGCTGTCCAGGTGCATATACTCCTGCACCTGATTCCACTTCACCGTAAACCCTCCCCCGTGGACGCAGAACACGCTGTCCGGCGTGTTCTCCACATCCGCCTCCGGGTCGTAGCCAATTTCCTCTATAACCGCCTGGGCGTTCCGGCAGGGGCGGAAGCCGTCGGGCCGACAGATTAAGCGGCCCCGGCCCCGGGTATAGGCGGCCACCTGGGTCATATGCCCCTCCATGGCTGCCACCGGGGCGGAGCCGGTCAGGGTGGCTCTGTCCTCCTGGGTCAGGGGGCTTTCGTGGGTGCCGCCCATGGCCCGGATGTCGCTGATGGCCCGGCCCACCTGGTCGGAGGGTACCTCCAGCTCAAAGGCGTAATACGGCTCCAGCAGCACGCTCTGGGCCTGCATTAATCCCTGGCGCACCGCCCGATAGGTGGCCTGGCGGAAGTCCCCGCCCTCCGTGTGCTTGGGATGGGCCCGCCCGGCCAGGAGGGTAATTTTCACGTCCGTCAGCGGGGAGCCGGTTAATACGCCCAGGTGCTGCTTTTCCTCCAAGTGGGTCAAAATCAGCCGCTGCCAGTTCCTGTCCAGCACATCCTCGCTGCATACGGTGTCGATAACCAGGCCCGAGCCAGGCGCACCCGGTTCCAGCAGCAGATGCACCTCCGCGTAATGGCGCAGCGGCTCGAAGTGGCCCACCCCCTCCACCGGCCCGGCGATGGTCTCCTGATATAATATGCGTCCCGTGTCCAGCTCCGCCGCCACGCCGAAGCGCTCCTGAATCAGGCTTTTCAGCACCTCCGTCTGCACCGCGCCCATCATTTGCACATGTATCTGGCCCAGGCCCTCCTGCCACGCCACATGGAGCTGCGGCTCTTCCTCCTCCAGCAGCTTCAGCTTTGGCAGCATGACCCGCTCCTCGCAGCCCTTGGGCAGCACCAGCCGGTAGCCCAGCACCGGCGTCAGCAGCGGCTCCGCCCCATCCGGCTCCATGCCAAGGCCCTGGCCGGGCCAGCTTTTCGTAAGGCCCGTGACAGCGCACACCTGCCCCGCCTCCACCTGCGGGACAGCGTCGAATTTCAGGCCGGAATACAGCCGGATCTGGCTTATCTTCTCCTCCAGCGCCTCCCCGCCATGGGGCGGCAGATAGCGGACAGGGGTTCGGACGGAAAGGGTTCCGCCGGTCATTTTTATATAGGTAAGCCGGTTCCCCTGTCCGTCTCTGGCAATTTTAAACACCCGTGCGGCGAAGGGTTCTGGATATTGGGGCTGGCGCATATAGCGGCCCAGGGCGGCCAAAAACTCCTCCACCCCGTCCATCCGCAGCCCGGAGCCGAAAAAGCATGGAAACAGCCGCCGACGGCGTATCAGGTCGGCGATCCCCTCGTCAGGGACGCGGCCCGTTTCCAGAAAGGCGTCCAGCGCCCCCTCATCCAGCATGGCGACAGCCTCGTCCCGGAGCTTTTCCCCGGCGGGGGAGAAATCCACACAGTCCTCCCCCAGGCGGCGGCGCAGCTCCTCCATCAGGGCGGCCTGCTCCGTTCCCGGCACGTCCATTTTGGACACGAACACAAAGGCGGGAACCTGGTACCGCCGCAGCAAGGCCCACAGCGTCTCCGTATGGGCCTGGACGCCGTCTGTGCCGCTGATGACCAAAACAGCGTAATCCAGCGCCTGAAGCACCCGCTCCGCCTCCGGGGAAAAATCCGCGTGGCCGGGGGTATCCAGCAGCGTCAGCTCGATGTCCCCCAGGGGCAGGATGGCCTGCTTGGAGAAGATGGTGATGCCCCTGTCCCGCTCCAGGTCGTGGGTGTCCAGATAGGTATTCCGATGGTCAACCCGGCCCGGCTTTTTGATTTTCCCGGTCAGATACAGCATACTCTCCGCCAGCGTGGTCTTCCCCGCGTCCACATGGGCCAAGATGCCGACGCATATATGTTGTTTTGGCATAAGCGCACCTTCTTCCGCACAACCTGCCCCGCGCATCACAGCCTGTGCCGCGGAGCAGGGCGATTAAAATCTAAATATAATAACGCTCTGGCGTTATTATATCACAACCGTTGGCTCAGGTCGAGAGGGGCTGCTTATTTCCCGCGATTTCTCCCTATCGCCCCGAATTTTGGCGCAAATTACTTGACCGCGGGGCAAAAAATGATATAATATTAAATGTTGTGTTTTTGTAAACAGACCTTATGAGGGGAGGACAACAAATGGATTTTCAGTTAAGCCGGGAGCAGCAGATGCTCCGGCAGATGTACCGCGAGTTTGCGGAAAACGAGGTAAAGCCCTTGGCGGCTGCCATCGACGAGGAGGAGCGCTTCCCCTGGGAGACCGTGCAGAAAATGGCTCCCCTGGGACTTCTGGGGATTTATTTCCCCAAGGAATACGGCGGCGGCGGCGCGGATGTGCTGTCCTACGCCATGTTTGTGGAGGAGCTTGCCAAGGTCTGCGGAACCACCGCCATCATCGTCAGCACCCACACGTCCCTTTGCAGCGCCCCGATTTTTGAGTTTGGCACCGAGGAGCAGAAGCGGAAATATCTTCCCATCCTCCTGCACGGGGAGAAGATCGGCGCCTTCGGCCTGACCGAACCGAGCGCCGGAACGGACGCCTCCGGCCAGCAGACCACCGCCGTGCTGAAGGGCGACCATTACGTGCTGAACGGCTCCAAGATCTTCATCACCAACGGCGGCGTGGCCGGGGTGTATATTATCATGGCTATGACGGACAAGTCCCAGGGCAGCCGGGGCATTTCCGCCTTCATTGTAGAGAAATCCTTCCCCGGCTTTTCCGTTGGCCGGGAGGAAAAGAAAATGGGCATTCGCGGCTCCTCCACAGCGGAGCTTGTGATGGAGGACTGCATTGTGCCGAAGGAGAACCTTCTTGGCCGTGAGGGCCAGGGCTATAAAATTGCCCTGCACACCCTGGACGGCGGGCGCATTGGCGTAGCGGCCCAGGCCCTGGGCCTGGGTGAGGGGGCCATCAACGAGGCCATCCAGTACACCAAGGAGCGCATCCAGTTCGGCAAGCGGATAAGCCAGTTCCAGTGGACGCAGTTCCAGCTTGCGGATATGGCCACCAAAATGCAGGCCGCCCAGTATCTCGTCTATGCCGCCGCCGTGGCCAAGGACAAGGGCCAGGATTGCAGCCAGCAGGCGGCCATGGCGAAGCTTTTCGCCTCCGAGGCGGCCAGCGACGTGACCCGCCGGGCTGTCCAGCTTTTCGGCGGCTACGGCTTCACGCGGGACTACCCGGTGGAGCGTATGATGCGGGACGCGAAGATAACGGAAATCTACGAAGGCACCAGCGAGGCCCAGCGCATGGTCATCGCACGGGCCCTGGGCGTGAAGTAAGGAGGCGGAAGGCATGAAAGCAATCGTATGCGTAAAGCAGGTGCCGGACACCTCCGGCAAGGTAGCGGTGAACCCGGACGGAACCTTAAACCGCGCCTCCATGCCCGTCATCACAAACCCGGACGACAGAAGCGCGGTGGAGGCCGCCCTGCGGCTCAAGGACCAATATGGCTGCAAGGTGGTGCTTGTCACCATGGGGCCTGCGGCGGCGGAGAGTATGCTGCGGGAGCTGCTGGCTATGGGGGCGGACGAGGCGTATCTCGTCTCTGACCGGGCCTTCGGCGGGTCGGACACCTTCGCCACCAGCCAAATCGTGGCGGCGGCGGTGCATCACATCGGCCTGGAGCCGGGGGACATCGTCCTCTGTGGCCGACAGGCCATCGACGGGGACACCGCCCAGGTCGGCCCCCAAATCGCGGAAAAGCTGAACCTCCCCCAAGTGACCTATGCCGCCGACATCCAGGTACACGGCTCCGCCGTCACCGTCCGGCGTATGCTGGAGGACGGGTATATGACCATCCGGGTGGACACCCCCTGCCTTATCACCTGCGTGAAGGAGCTGAACACCCCCCGGTATATGTCCGTACCCGGCATTATGGGCTGCTGGGACAAGCCTCTGACCGTTCTGACCCATGAGGAGCTGAAGGACGAGCCGCTCATCGAGCCGGACACCATCGGCCTGAAGGGTTCCCCCACCAGTATTGCCAAGAGTTTCACCCCGCCCCAGAAGGGCGAGGGCGTCATGCTGGAGGGCGCCGGTCGGGAGACCGTGGAAGATCTTGTCAGCCGTCTGACGGCAAAGCACATTCTGTGAGGGGGCGAAAAAATGAATATGATAAATTGGAACAACACGGACACCGCCGCCTTCCATGGCGTTTGGGTGTACTGCGAGCAGCGGGACGGCGCGCTGATGAGTACCGACCTGGAGCTTTTGAGCCAGGGCCGCCATTTGGCAAACGAGCTGGGAACGGAGCTGTGCGGCGTTCTTTTGGGGGACGGCGTGGACGGTCTGGTTCCCGACCTGGGCGGCTCCGGCGCGGATAAGGTCTATGTCTGCAGCAGCCCGCTTTTGAAGGACTACACCACGGATGCCCACGCAAAGCTGATCTGCGACCTGGCCCAGACCTATAAGCCGGAAATTATCCTTTTCGGCGCCACGAATCTGGGCCGTGACCTGGCCCCCCGGTGCGCGGCCCGGCTGCACACCGGCCTGTGCGCCGACTGCACCCATCTGGACGTGGACATGGGTACCTATCTGGAATTTCTCCGGGAACATTCCACCCTGGACGAGAAGGGCATCGGGGCGGAATCCCTGACGGCCCGCTTCGCCAGCGACCTGAAAATGACCCGGCCCGCCTTCGGCGGTCATCTGATGGCTACCATCGTCTGCCCCCGGTTCCGTCCGGCCATGGCTACCGTGCGGCCCGGCGTCATGGTGCGCGCCCCTTATGACGAGGCGCGGGCCAAGGCCGTTCAGGTGATACACCCGGATTTCTCCCTGACGGAGGGGGACATCCACACCCAGGTTTTGGAGACCGTGAAGGCGGCCAGGGAGCTTGTAGACCTGCTGGGCGCGGACGTTGTGGTCTCCGTGGGCCGGGGCATTGGCAGCGACGTGCAGAAGGGCCTGGCCCTGGGCCAGGAGCTGGCGGACGTGCTGGGCGGCGTGCTGGGCGGCAGCCGCGTGGCCATCGACTCCGGCTGGCTCTCCTCCGACCATCAGGTGGGCCAGACAGGAAAGACGGTTCACCCCAAGCTTTATATCGCCCTGGGCATTTCCGGGGCCATCCAGCACCTGGCCGGAATGCAGGACGCCAAATGTATCATCGCCGTGAACAAAAACGAGGCCGCCCCCATCTTCGAGGTAGCCGACTACGGCATCACCGGCGACCTGTTCAAGGTCGTCCCCATGATGATAGAGCAGTTCCGCGCCGCGAAGCACGCAAAAGCGGCGGTGTAAGGCAGCTTCTCGTAAAAACCGCATACAAAGATCCCACCCCAACCCAGAGGAACACTCCGGGTGGGGTGGGATTTTGTGTGTATGGATGATTTGGCGCGTCCGCAATGGGGAGGCATCACCGGCGGTGCTGCCTCCCATGGCAGACGAAGGGGCAGATTAATACTGGGCCGCGAACTCCTCAAAGGTCATGGCGGTGCCGGAGTTGAGCATACCGCTGTAGAGCATTTCCGCGGGGAAAGAAACGTAGTCGCCCGCCTCGATGAGGGGCATGAACTCGTTTTCTACCTGATCCTCGGTGAGAGAGGAGTTGACCTCCATCTCTGCCAGCAGCCACTCGTGGATATACTCCACATAGGCGTCCTCTACGCTGAGGGTTTCGGCAGTCTCGGCACTGGCTTCACCGGAAGCCTCCTCAGAGGCGGTCTCCCCCGCGTTGCTGACCAGGGTCTCCCGCGGGTTATCGCCGGTGTAGCGATAGATGGGGAAGTCGCCGGTCTCCTCGTCGTAGTCGATCAGGCCATACTGATACAGGGTGCCGTCATAGCCAACGGAATCGGTGACGTCCGGCTCCATCAGCATGGCAAGGATGTTGGCTCCCACCTGATCCATGGGGAACACATACGCGCCGTTTTCGAAGGTGACTTCGGTGGCCTCATACAAATCGGCCTCGATGCCCCGCTCGGTCTCCTCGTCGATCATATACGGGCCGACGTAGTAATACTGCTGGAGGGTAACGGTGGTGCCGGGATCCAGGGTGTAATACTCGATGCCCTGGTTGTCGATAACATAGAGGATCTCCTCGATGTTCTCCAGGTCTGCGGGCAGAACGTAAGCGGTGGGACGGGTGCGGCTGCGGACGATGGTGTCGTTCAGCTCCAGGGCGTTGGTCTCCTCGCTGTAGACTGTGCCGTCCATGTTGTACTGAACGCGGGTACCCTCATAGTCGGTCAGAGTGTCGCCGGAGGCGGTCTGGTACAGGGCCAGCAGCTCGTCCTCGTCGTAGGTCTTGCCCATCTCGATGGTCTCCTCACGGGCGGCGGCCACGGTTTCCACTATCTCGTTGGCGTGTTCAGCGGTATAGGTGATGTAGGCCATGACCACGGTCTCCTGAGAATACACCCGGCGCTCAAAGTTGGTCTTGCCGGCGCCGATGCCGCGGGTCTCCACCAGGAAGGACAGGCAGTTATACAGTCCGAAATAGGCCCGGCCAATGGGGTTGTTAGTGGTGGTGCCGTAGTGATAGACGCGCAGTCCGGCGTCCTCTGCCTCCTCAAAGGCGTAAGCGGTCATCTCCAAACTCAGCGCCGTGACATCCTCGTCATCGTTCAGGCTGGTGGCAGGCGTGGTCTCCACGTCGTCCGCCTGGCGCATATAGCCGTCGGCGCTCGCGCCGTAGAAGGTGAACTCATGGCCGTCGATGACCACCTCCGCCATAAACAGGCGATAGGCGGTGTGGAGCTGGGCCAGCTCCTCGGCCTTCAGGGCCATATGGTCGCGGTTCATATCGAACCCATCATAGGTAACGCGGGTGAACAGATAAGAGCCGTCCGGGTTAATACGGGGAACGACGATGACGTTCACATTCTCCAGCAGGGCGGCAGTCTCCTCATCGTTGATAAAATCGTCGATAATAACAAGCGCGCCCTCACCGGCGGCAGGCTCGTTGGGATGAATCTGGGCCTGATACCAGACGGTGGGCTTGCCGTTGGCCGTTACCAGCTCGGCGGCCTCCTCCAGGGTGGCGTCCTCAGGAATCTCCGTCTCGGTGAAAATCACCAGGGGGATGTCCATCTCATAGTTGGGGGTAGTACCGGCGGAATAGAGATACATATAGTCGCAGCTCTCGTCCCGGTCAGCCAGGAACTCCTCCAGCTCCTCCTGGGTAGTAAACTCATGGGCGGCGTCCGTTCCGTCGAAGGCGGGCGTCTCATACTCCTGATCCTCCACGGTGAAATGCTCCAGAATCTCATCCGGCCAGATGCAGAGCATGGCGTCGCGGGAGTCCATGGAATAGGTGTCCGGCGCGTTTTCCGGCACCACGGTGGGCTGATAGCCGTCGGTCTCCCCGACCTTGCCGCCAGTGACCTCAATCACGATTTCACCGGCTGCTATGTCCTCCTCCGTGATGTTGAAAATTTTCAGGATGTTGTAATAGCCGTCGCCGGAGATGTGGTAGCTGTAGGTACCGGCCTCGGTGATGGTATAACCGTCCTCCTCCGGGATGAGGGTCAGTTCCCCATTCTCGATCATCACGTCCAGGGTTCTGGACGACGACGTGGGGAAGCCCGCATACAGCTCGATCGTTACCTCGTCCTCCTCAATGCCCTCCGGGTATGTGAACACCAGAGACGCAGAGAGGGCCTGAACCTCCTCCGACGCGACTTCCGGGGAAGCCTCTTCCGATGCGAAGGCCGCCGCAGGGAACAGCGCACAGCACATACACAGCACCAGAAGGATTGATAACAGGCGTTTTTTCATTTCTATACCTCCCAAAATGATTTTTCGCGGAAAATTTGGCGGGACTCAAAAACAAAAACTTATTTCATCCATCATCGAATCTTCTAACGATGTATAAGATATACCATAAAAAACATTTTTTACAAGGGGCTCCCTGGATTTTTTCGGAAATATTTCACGATTTGTTTACAATAACAAAGGCAAAACCTTAACAGAAAATAAATTTTGGCTACAATGACTCTATTGAAAACGACACAGCGCCCCGCCGCGGCGGGACGCTGTTATGTTTATTGTCGGTGCTGTTCTCCCCAGTCGCACATAGCATTGAGAATGGGAATCAGGGATTTGCCCCGCTCGGTCAGGCTGTACTCCACCTTTGGGGGGATTTGGGGGTATTCCTCCCGATGCACAAGCTGGTCGGCCTCCAGCTCCTTTAAGGCGGAGCTAAGGGTTTTATACGATATATCCTCAATATACCGTTTCATCTCGTTAAAGCGGACAACCTGAAAGGCGGCCAGGGTATAAAGTATCGTCATTTTGTATTTGCCGCTGATAAGCGACAGCGTGTAGCTAAAGCCTGTGGATTTAATACACGCCTCCGATATGCTCAGCTCGTCCATTTACGCTCTCCTTTTGGTAAGTATATAACCAGAATGTGCGTACTTGTCAAAATATCAGCACATGCTATAATTATAATACACCAAGCGAGGGAAGTCAACCTCGCGGACAATGGAGGATTTTACCATGACAAAAAATCTTGGCGTACAGCCCTATCTCTTTCCCATGCCGACCTACATGATCGGAACCTACAACGAGGACGATTCTGTGGATGTGATGATGATGGCCTGGGGCGGCATCTGTGCGGAGGACATGGTGGCCTTGAACCTGGAGGCCGAGCATAAGACCGTAACGAACCTGGAAGCCAGAAGGGCCTTTACCCTGGCCATTCCTGGAACGGACACCCTCAGGGAGTCGGATTTTCTCGGCATCGCCTCCGCCAATAAGATGGCCGACAAGTTTGCCCGCACGGGACTTCACGCGGTAAAAAGTGACCGGGTAGACGCCCCTGTTATCGCTGAATACCCTGTCACCCTGGTATGCGAGGTGGCGGAAATGCAGAAGCAGCCCTACGGCCTGCGGGTTTTGGGCCGCATTGTGGACGTCATCGCGGACGAGAAGGTGCTGGATGAAAAGGGCAAAATTGACGTCGCCAAAATCCATGCCTTTGTATTCGACCAGGTCAGGCACGGCTACTACGCAGTCGGCGAAAAGGTCGGCCAAGCCTGGAGCAGCGGCGCGGCGCTGATGAAGGCACGGTAATTTCGGGCCGCTGTCGGCGACTGTCGGCGGAGACCGTGACTCACAAACAACAGGCATTACCGGCAAATTACCGCATATACTACATTCACTCGATGAATGGGAGGATGTGTTGCCATGGTCAAAGCAAAGCCTGCAATCGTCAATCTTGTTATCGCCCTGGGGGTGGGCGGGCTGTCCGCCTGGCTGACGCGGGACGCTATGGCGGTGTATGGAACCCTGCGTCAGCCGCCTCTTTCCCCGCCGGGCTGGGTGTTCCCCGTGGTGTGGACGGTGCTTTTCGTGCTGATGGCGCTGGCCGCCTCCATGGTCTGGACAGCCGCCGCCCCTGGCCGGGATGGGGCCTTGACGCTCTACGGCGTGCGGCTTCTGTTTAACTTTTTGTGGACGCTGCTGTTTTTCAGCGCCCAAAAATACGGCTTCGCCCTCCTGTGGCTGGTCGTTCTGTGGGTGCTGATCCTGCTGACCGCCGTCCAATTTTACCGGCAGACCCGGCCCGCCGGGTATCTGATGCTCCCCTACCTGCTGTGGGTGACGTTCGCGGGCTACCTGAATGCCGGGGTGTGGCTGCTGAATCGGTAGCTTATGACAGCTCCTCCAGCGCCCTGCGAAACCCGTCCCAGGGGCAGATCTGCGGCGGCAGGCAGGAAAAGGACAGCGGCTCTCCTGTCTCCGGGTGGAGGAAGGACAGGCTGTGCGACCAGAGGGCAATGCCGCATCCGTCCTCCCCCAGGCCATATTTGCGGTCTCCCACCAACGGAAGGCCGCGGCTGGCAAATTGGCAGCGTATCTGATGGGTGCGGCCTGTATGAAGCCGGACGGCAACCAGCGCCATGCCCTCCCGCCGGGCAATGGTCTGGTAGGACAGGGACGCCGGGCGGGTGTCCTTATCCGGCTGCGAGACCACATAGGTCTTGCGCTCCCGCCTGTCCCGGCGGAGCAGGTCGTCCATCTGCCCCGCCTCCGGGGGATTGCCGTGAACCACAGCCAGATATTCCTTTTGGAACCTGCCGTCCTGTACCTGCTTTCCCAGCTCGGAGGCAGCTCTGACCGACCGGGCCAGCACCATCAGGCCGCCCACCACTCTGTCCAGCCGGTGAACGGTTCGCACACAGCCCTCCGGCTGGCCCAGGGCAGCCCGCACCAGCTCCGGCACGCCCCCCGGCTGGTCTGTAGACAGCGCCCCGGCGGGCTTAACGCATACCACCACCCGCCTGTCCGTATATAATAGCTGTATCGGCTCGTTTTCCATTGGACTTTCTCCGATTTTCCTTATATAATATGGTCTATGAGATTATACCACGCCCCGGCGGGCAGAGCAACCAGCCGGGGCGGAAGGAGCATCCTTTGGAAAAAGAAAAAAGCAAACCCGTCAAGCCCGCCCTCCCCTGTCCTCACGCCAAAAAATGCGGGGGCTGTCAGCTTCAAAACATGGACTACCCCCAGCAGCTTGCCTGGAAGGAAAACCGCGTCCGGCGGCTTATCGGGTGCTTCGGCCCTGTGCAGCCCATTCTGGGCATGGAATCGCCCTACCATTACCGCAACAAGGTGCAGGCCGCCTTTGGCCTGGGCGGGCGGCGGCGCATTATATCCGGGGTGTATCAGTCCTCCAGCCACCGCATTGTGCCGGTGGACAGGTGCATGATCGAGGACAAGACAGCGGACAAAATCATCGTAACCATCCGGGGGCTGATGCCCTCCTTCCATATGCTGGCCTACGACGAGCGGACAGGCACCGGCTTTCTCCGCCATGTGCTGGTGAAGCGGGGCTTCGCCACCGGCCAGGTCATGGTGGTGCTGGTGGCCGCAAGCCCTATTTTCAAGCTGCAAAAGCCCTTTGTGAAAAAGCTGCTGGATCTGCACCCGGAGATCACCACCATCGTTTTGAACATAAACGACAAATTCACACCCCTGGTGCTGGGCCAGCGGGAAAAGGTGCTGTACGGCAAGGGCTATATTGAGGACGTCCTCTGCGGAAAGACCTTCCGCATCTCGCCCCGGAGCTTTTACCAGGTAAACCCTGTGCAGACAGAGGTTTTATACAGCACCGCTATAGCCCTGGCGGGCCTGACCGGGCAAGAAACGGTGCTGGACGCCTACTGCGGCACCGGCACCATTGCCCTGATCGCCAGCGATTCGGCCAGGAAGGTGCTGGGCGTGGAGCTGAACCGTGACGCCGTGCGGGACGCCATCGCCAACGCCAGGCAGAACGGCGTGACCAACTGCTGGTTCACCGCCGCCGACGCCGGGGAGTACATGGATGACATGGCCGCCCATCACGACCGCCCGGACGTGGTATTTATGGACCCGCCCAGAGCCGGCAGCGACGAAAAATTCCTCCGCTCCCTCCTCCGCCTCTCCCCACCCAAGGTCATTTACATCTCCTGCAACCCCGAAACCCTGGCCCGCGACCTGAAAACCCTCTGCCCCGGCGGCTATAAACTTGAAACCGCCCAGCCAGTGGATATGTTCCCCTGGACGGGACATGTGGAGACAATTTGCGCTTTAAGCCTTGAAAAATAAGGCCTTTCAAGGGTTTCAGGGGGCTGAAAAAGGTGGTGTTGCCACCCATTTGCCACCCTAATTTTGAAAAACGCTGCTGAACAGAAAAAGAGGGCTGAACACGCTGAACTTTTGCGGTTTCAGTCCTCTTTTTGGCTTGAAGTGGGGGTTCAGGCGTGTTTTCTGCTGCTAATCTGTTCAAACAGTTCAACAGACTGTTCCCCCATCTTTTCAGTATCATGTACATATGTCTGCAAGGGGGTTTTGATGTTGGTATGTCAAAGCCTTGCCTGAACATTCTTCACATTAGCGACGGATTCAATCAACGATCTGGCGTGTGTATGG
>JAJQFY010000079.1 GCA_021200935.1 Oscillospiraceae bacterium | reverse complement strand
GTCTGTCTGTCTGTCTGTCTGTCTGTCTGTCTCGAGTATGGCGGCAGATTTCATTTTGTCAAGTCCTTTTTTGGAAATTTTTCGGCTATAGATATACAAATTGTAACAGCCCGCCTAAGAAATGTCAACTGCTTTTGCGGCGAAAAAGGCCGGGTCAAGGTTTCCCTTGGCCCGGCCCGGAAAAAAGGGGGAGGGGATTTATAGGAAAGGCGAGACAAGCCCGCCTTTTCTATCGCTCATGGGGATGTCAGTCAGGGGTCAGGTTGGGGTCAAAGGCAGGAATCTCATAAACTCCGCCAGCGGCCACGAACTCGTCATAGGTCATGGCGGCATAGCCCCACCAGGTGGCATCGAACATCATGTCGGCGGGCATGGTGGTGTAGTCGGAGGCGTCGATCAGGGCCTCGAACTCCAGATACTGCTCATCGGTGACAGCGGGGCAGGCGGCCACGAACTCCTTCAGGTAGGCGTGGTAGGCTTCCTCGCTGGTGTCACCGGCGGCAGCGGCCTCGGCAGTGGCTTCGCCGGAAGCCTCAGCCTCGCCCTGGGCAGGGGTGACAACGATCTCGCCGGTGTAGGTGACGCCAGCCTCGACCTCAACCGCCTCGCCGTCGATGGTGACGGTGCCGTTGACGGCAGAGGTCTCATCCACATACAGACGGGTGATGTAGCAGGTGTCGTCAGGCGTCCAGACGGAGCCGTTGGTCAGCGTGACCCAAACGCCGTTGTTCACGGTGGGGCTGGTGTAGTTGGTCAGGTTGCCCAGGTAGGTGGCGTTGTCGGAGGTGATCCGGCCTTCCACCGCACCGGCGGCAATGGCCTCATCGATGGAGTCGGCCTCCACCTCGTTGCCCTCCGCGTCATAGTAGCCGCTGTAGGCGTTGTGCAGAGCGCTGGAGGAGGAGATGGCGCCGTTGATCTCGCAGTTGTCGAAGGAGAGGATCAGGCTCTGGCCCCACCAGGTCATGCCCTCGCCGGTGGTAGAGACGGAGATGGAGTTATAGAAGTCGCCGTTCAGGGCGGTGTCGCCGGTGCAGTCGGTGAACTCAACCTGCACGTCGTTAATCATGCCCTCGATGGCAAAATCGAAGATGGTCTGATCCTTGGTGTTGTAGTCATAGGGGTCATAGTCCGGGTCTGCCTCCACCTCGGCGGACAGATCCAGGATCTCGGAGAAGTAGGCGCTGCCCATGCCGGGGTCGTCGCAGGTCATAAGCTGGACGATAACGCCGTCGTTGGCAACAAACTCTGTGTTCTCCACATAGATGGCGGGGGTGCAGGCCTTCACCAGGATAGCCGCGCCGTTGGTGTAGAAGGTGGAGTCCTTGATCAGGGTGTAGCCGCCGGCATAGTCCTCATCGGTGTAGACATCGGAGGTATTGTCGGTGTCGCCGGGGACATAGCGGACGTTGTTGGTCTTGTGGTACATAACGCCGTACTCGCCGGTGTACAGAACGTCATCGAAGGTGCCGCCGGAGGTCTCGTTGGCGACGATCAGGGCATAGGTGGTGTTGTAGGCCCGGCCATCCTCCGCGATCTCCACGGTGGATTCATATTCCAGGTCATAGTCGTAATCGGTCTTGACGGACTCGATGACCTCGTCCAGCACGCCGGAGTTGATGGCGTTGCCGATAACGCAGCCGGTGAAGGTGTTATGCGCCGCGCCGATGGCGTAGGACACATAGCCGCTGTAGCCGGTGAAGTCCAGGACGCAGTCGGTCAGGTTCATCTGCACGGTGTAGTCACCCCAGGCAGCAGGACCGTCCACCGCGTCGGAGGATACGACGCCCCAGCCGGAGGAAACAATAACGCAGTTATTATAGTTCGCGATGCCGGTGGAGGCGATAAGCTGGGTGCGAACCTCCGGGGTGGCGATAATGCCAAGCATCCAGGGGCTGGAGGCCATGCTCATGCTGGAGTTGGACTGATACATATAATTGCCGTCCTCATCCTCCGGGTTGCCGGTGAGGATGATGCCGTCGTTCACGGTCAGCTCAGGGGGGTTATCCAGGTCGTCGCCGCCGACAAACATACCATAACGGATAACGCCGTGGGCCAGGTAGATGTAGTCGTTCAGGGTGACGCGGGCGTCGCCGCCGACGGCAATGCCCACGCCGTAGCCGGCAAAGTCGTCCTCGCCGTTGCCCTCGGCGATCATGGTCAGGCCGTCGATGGTGTACTCACCGGAGACAACGATAACGCCGTCAAACAGGTCGTTCTGGGAGTTGATGTACAGGCCGGAGGCACCCTCGTCGTCATACTCGCCCTCGATGATGGCGGCGGTGACGGAGAGGTCTTCATTGACGCCGTTCTCGTCCACATACAGGGCGGTGCGGTAGTCCTCCTCGATGCCGTCCACGAAGGCGGGGATCTGGCCGGTGACAGTGAAGACCACGTCCTCATACTCGCCCTCCAGGTCGGCGGGGTCAACCTCCACGCCGCCCACGGTGACGGTCAGGTTGCCCTCCGTCGCGCCGTAGGTGCTGCCGTCGAAGGTATAGGTATCGTAGGCGGTAGTCTCGTCTATGTAGTTGTCATAGACAACGGCTTCCACCTCGCCGCTGGCCTCGCTGGTAGCGAAGCCGGAGACGCCCAGGCTGAGAACCAGCGCCAGAGCGCATATCAATGCCAGGAATTTCTTCATAAAAATTGTGACTCCTTTCACATTAAAATGTATTTATTATTATAACGCATCAGCAAACAATTCACAAGTGTTTTTTCCTATTCGCGATTTTTTTCAGAAAGCCCACCTTGATTTTTAATAAAAGGTGTACTATACTGAAAAATAGCATTCGTATGCTTTTAGATTACGCTCCTCTTGGGGAGCAGGATAATTAAGGAGGAACCCCCGATGAAAGATATTTATTTGGTTTCCTGCTGCCGCACGGCAGTGGGAAAATTCCAGGGCAGCCTGTCCAACACCCCCGCCTCTGACCTGGGCGCCGTGGTCGTGAAGGAGGCCCTGAAGCGTGGCAACATCGCCCCGGAGAACGTGGACGAGCTGATGTTCGGCTGCATCCTGACCGCCGGTCAGGGCCAGAACCCGGCCCGCCAGGTGGGCATCAAGGCCGGTCTGCCCTACTCCGTTCCCGCCTACACGGTTGGCATGGTCTGCGGCTCCGGCATGAAGAGCGTCATCGAAGCGGCCCGCGCCATCGCCTGCGGCGACGCGGACATCATTGTGGCCGGCGGCGCTGAGAACATGACCATGGCCCCCTACGCCGTTCCCTCCGCCCGCGGCGGCGCCCGTATGTTCAACACCACCATGGTGGACACCATGGTAAACGACGGCCTGTGGGACGCTTACAACAACTATCACATGGGCACCACCGCCGAGAACATCTGCGACATCTGGGGCATCACCCGTGAGGATCTGGACGCCTTCGCCCTGTCCAGCCAGCAGAAGTGCGCCGCGGCCCAGGCCTCTGGCCGCTTCGACGACGAGATCGTCCCCGTCATGGTAAAGAAGAAAAAGGAAATGGTAGAGTTCAAGGTGGACGAGTTCCCCAAGAACGACACCACCGCTGAGAGTCTGGCGAAGCTGCGCGGCGCGTTCCCCGTCAGCCAGGACAACACGCCCGACAAGATCGTGGACACCTTCGAGGCTCACGCCCGCAAGGAGCCCCAGGCGGACTATGGCAAGCAGCGCGTCACCGCCGGCAACGCCTCCGGCATCAACGACGGCGCGGCCTGCGTCATCCTGGCCAGCGCGGAGGCTGTGGAGAAGTACGGCCTGAAGCCCATGGCGAAGCTCGTCAGCTACGGCCAGGGCGGCGTTGACCCCAAGGTCATGGGTACCGGCCCCGTCCCCGCCACCCGCAATGCTCTGGCCAAGGCCGGTCTGACCATTGACGACATCGACCTGATCGAGGCCAACGAGGCTTTCGCCGCCCAGTCCATCGCCGTGGCCCGGGAGCTGGGCTTCGACATGAGCAAGGTGAACGTCAACGGCGGCGCCCTGTCCATCGGCCACCCCGTCGGCGCTTCCGGCGCCCGCATCATCGTCACCCTGGTGCATGAGATGCTCAAGCGCCCCGAGGCCAAGCGCGGCCTTGCCACCCTCTGCATCGGCGGCGGCATGGGCGTCGCCACCATCTGGGAGAAGTGCTGAGTCCCGCAGCATAACGGCAAAATCATTTCGCGCCCCGACCACGAGCTGTGGTCGGGGCGCGTTGTGCTGGGCGGCGGTTATGTGTGCTGGCGTAGTCTTGTTATATGATTGGTGTCAAAATGATACGTCCAGATGACATCCAGCGCATGAGAAAATGAGCATCGCTCCTGCTGTATGTGGTATTCCCGCGTGAACTCTCTTGTGCCATCCGAATGTGCGTGATAATTATTATGCCGAAGCTGAACGGCCTGTTTATATACAGCGGCAATCTGCCATCTATCATCCCAGAAGCTAAGTCCCATACAGGTAGGACTGGAAAGCCATGTTTCACATTCCATAACCGCGTACAGCCTGCGAATTTGCTTAACTGTTGCTCCCGCCTGCTTGAAGAAGGCTATGTACTGCTTATATTGGGCATAGTCCCTCGCACCGGCGCGTATATAAGCTCTGACCGCGCAGGCTTCGCACATCCTGTAGTTTCTGTCAAACGCCTCCACAGGTTCCAGGTCTGCGTCTCTGTAAGCGCCAAGCTCTTTGCAATGCTTGTCGTGAAGCTCCCCCGTTGGAAGGCAGATAAAAAATGCTATTTTCTCATTGCTGAGCTGCTGCTGCCGCCACCGTGATACCGGCGTCGCACGGAGTTCATCCGTAAGCCTTTCATGGTGAATTTTACTCATCCTCCAGACGAATACCGACAGTTGTCACCGTGGCACTTTCCTTTCAAAATCTCGCGCCAACAGAATATCATAATTCAAAACATATTACAACTGATTTGCATTCAAATTGCATCAAGCCGTCAACAAAACACACGACGCCAAAACCGCAGTTTCGGCGCCGCTTATTTTTTACTCTATCTGGCTTTTATCCACCAGGGCGATTTCCAAATCGAAGGTCTCCCCGTCCCGGTAGACGGTCAGGGTGATGGTGTCCCCTACCTCGCAGCCCTCCTTAATCAGGTTCACATCGGCCACGGAGGTGACGGCCTGGCCGTTGACGGCGGTGATTACATCCCCCACCTGAAGGCCCTTTTCCAGCGCGTCGGAACCCTCGCTGACCTCGGAGACATAAACCCCCTCCGGCAGGCCGTACAGGGCCATGGCCTCCGCGCTGACGGAACCGGCCACAATGCCGATGGTCGGCTCGCCCAGCACCACGCCGTACTCGATGAGCTGGTCGGCCACCTCCTTCACCACCGAGGACGGAATGGCAAAGCCGATGCCCTCCACCGTGGCGTAATAGGTAGACATGATTTTCATGTTGGTGATGCCCACCACCTGGCCGTAGGCGTTAATCAGCGGGCCGCCGGAATTGCCCTCGTTCAGGGCGGCGTTGGTTTGCAGCAGGGTCATGGTGTGGCCGTTATAGGTGATGTTGCGGTTAATGGCGGAGATAATGCCGTTGGTCATGGTGCCGGAATAGGTCTCCCCCAGAGGGTTTCCGATGGCGATGGCCTGGTCTCCCACCCGGAGGGCGTCGGAATCCCCGAACGCCGCGCAGGGAAGATCCTCCCCCTGGATATACAAAACCGCGATATCGCTGGCCTCGTCCGCGCCGACCAGATAGGCGTCGTACTCCGTCCCGTCGGAAAACTTCACCACCGCCTCGTCGCAGCCCTCCAGCACATGGGTATTGGTGATAATATACCCGTCGGAGGTGAACACCACCCCGGTGCCGTAGCTGTATTCATACCCCTCGATGTGGGCGGTGATGCCCACCACCGCAGGGCTGACCAGGTCGTAAATATCCTGAAGGGACAGCTCCTCCCCCTGGGCCTCTGCCAGGGTCAGGGTGACGCCTGTGCCGGTCTCCGCCGCCTGGATGGTGATGTCGCTGGAGGATGAGTAGTACGCCTCAAAATACTCCTGGTAGTCGCCGTACACGCTGCCGCTGTCTGAATCCTCCTGAGAATCCGCGCTGCCGTCCCCGTTTGGAATGACGATGACCGGGGAGGAGGCGCTTTCCGCCGCCTGGGCGGACAGGCTTTTGATCTGCACCGTAATCTGCCACAGGGCCACGGCCAGGGCCGCGCACAGCAGCAACGCACAAACGGAGAGCGAAATAATTTTCGTTCTCCGCCGCTTTTTGGCTTTATGCCCCTCAAAACCAGCGGAGCGGGGGGGAGGTTGGTGTGTGGAACAACCCGCGTCCGCCGGCTGGGGTATGACCACATGGGATGATTCTTGATACCAGGCCGCCGACTCCGTGGATGTTGAAGAATACCAATCCGCCGGGCGGCGCGTGTTGTGTTCAGGCATTGAGAGTCCTCCTTAGGGCCGGTTTCAGTATACTACATACCGGCCTTCAAAATATGAATTAAATATTAACAAATTGTAAACTATGAATATTACGTTTTATATATTAACATAACGTTATGTTTTCCTCTCCTCGGCCAGGGCCAGGGTAAAGGTAAAGGCGGTGACGCCGTCCTCGCTGGTGACGAAGATGTCCTGGTCGTGGGCGGCCAGGATTTGCCGCACCATGTAAAGGCCCAGGCCCACTCCCTCTCTGTCCAGGCCCCGCGAGCGGTCGGCCTTATGGAAGCGGTCAAAAATCAGGGGCAGCTCCGTGCGGGGGATGGTGGCCCCGGTGTCCTGGATGCGGGTATAGGCCCGGCCCTCCTCCTTCCAGATGCTGATAACAAGCTCCGTACCCTTGTCGGCAAATTTAATGGCGTTGTCGATTAGATTATACACCACGCGGGTCAGGGAGTCCAGATCCCCCATCACGGGCAGCGTCCCCTCCGGCACGTTCAGCTCCACGTTCATGCCCTTGCCGTCCACCCGCTCCTCGAAGTTCAGGAGGGTCTGCACCACCATTTCCGTCAGGTCGAATTTCTGCATTTGCACCTGGCCCCCGTCCTGGAGCCGGGACATATCCAGCATACTCCGCACCAGGCGGCTGAGCCGCTTGGTCTCCGAGGAGATGGTTTGGAGATATTTTTTCTCCTCCGACTGGGGGATGGTGCCGTCCAGCAGCCCGTCCGCGAAGCCGGCGATAGAGGTCATGGGGGTACGCAGCTCGTGGGAGGCGTTTGCCACAAACTCCTGCCGCCGGGACTCGTTCCGCTCCAGGCTCTCCGCCATGGCGTTAAAGGCCTCCGTCAGGGTTCCGATCTCGTCCTCCCGCTGATAGGGGGTAATGCGGACGGAGTAATCCCCCCTGGCGAAGCTGTGGGCCGCCTCAGACATTTCCAGCAGGGGCTGGGCCAGCCGCCGGGCGTTGGCGTACTCCAGAAGCACCGCCACGATCAGCACCGCCACGGCGACCAGGATGAACATCATAAAAAAGCCGCTCCAGGCCCTGAAAAAGCCGCTGCTGGGGTAGCTGACGATCACATAGCCCATCAGCTCTCCGCCGGGGGTCTCAATGCTCTCCGCTACCACATAGCAAAGGCCGTCATAGACCCCGTTCAGGTCGGTCAGGCCCACATAGGTCCCCTCCTCCCGCACCGCGGCCAGGACGGCGTCGTCTATCTCCATCCCCACATAGGGGGACACCCGGCTCTCGTCGGAGCTTGTCACCACGCTGCCCTCCTCATCGCAGAGGAGAATATGGTTTCCCGTACACTGGGCAATGATGGACAGGTTCATCCGCAGCACCAGGCTGTCCAAATCCCCCTCCGTCCCCATCGCCTCGGTGAAGCGCTTCACCTCGTCGGCGTTGGTGTAGAGGGATTCCGCCTTGTCCTGCATCATTACGGAGCGGCCCATGACGAACATGATCACCCCAAAGGCCACAAAGCAGATGATAAGCATACAGGCCGTGACGAGAAAGCTCCTGAAAAAGACGCTTTTTCTCACCTCAGGCCGCTCCCACCTCGAACTTATAGCCCACGCCCCAGACGGTTTTCAGCCGCCACTGGTCGGACACGCCCTCCAGCTTCTCCCGCAGGCGCTTGACATGGACGTCCACCGTCCGGGAGTCCCCGAAATAGTCAAAGCCCCACACCTCGTCCAGAAGCTGGTTTCTGGTGTAGACCCGGTTGGGAGAAGAGGCCAGGTGGAACAGCAGCTCCATCTCCTTGGGGGGTGTGTCCACCTTTTTCCCGTCCACGATCAGCTCGTAGGAATCCAGGTCAACGATCAGCTTGTCAAAGCTCAGGCGCTTGGGCTTTTCCCCCTCCTCCTCGGCGGTGCGGCGCATGACGGCGTGTACCCGCGCCAGCAGCTCCTTCACCTCAAAGGGCTTGGTGAGATAATCGTCCGCGCCCATCTCCAGCCCGGCCACTTTATCCGCCGTCTCGCCCTTGGCGGTTAGCATGATAATGGGGGTCTTGGAGAAGGCCCGCACCTCCCGGCACACCTGCCACCCGTCCTTCACGGGGAGCATGATGTCAAGCAATATTACATCCGGCTCAAAGCTCCGGGCCAGCTCTACGCCCAGGCCTCCGTCCCCGGCCTGGGCCACCTCAAAGCCGTCCTTTTCCAGATACAGCCGCAGCAGCTCCGCGATGTTCCCATCGTCCTCAATGATCAGCGCCTTTTTCGCCATGGCATCCTGCCTCCTATGCTTCTGTTCTATACAGCGTTTTTAAACCGGGGTCTGCGCCCCCGTTGTTCATTCTACCCTAATTATATACTGCCCCGCCTAACTTAGGTGAACAAAATGTAAAAAAAGTAAGGCTCGGAGAAAAAAGCCCTTTACTTTAGCTGGGTAATGTAGTAAAATACTCTGCGGATAATACGACAAATTATAAGGAGGATACAAATTATGAAAACGATGAAAAAGCTGCTTTCCCTGCTGCTGGCCCTGACGATGGTTTTCGCCCTGGCCGCCTGCTCCTCTTCCAGCTCCGACGACAGCTCCGAGGCGGAGAGCGAGGTAGCCTACATTCAGGACCAGGGCGTCCTGGTGGTGGGCATCACCGACTTTGAGCCTATGGACTACAAGGACGAGAACGGCAATTGGATCGGCTTCGACGCCGACATGGCCACTGCCTTTGCGGAGAGCCTGGGCGTGACCGTGGAGTTTGTGGAAATCAACTGGGACAACAAGATCCTTGAGCTGAACGCCGGGAGCATCGACTGCGTCTGGAACGGCATGACCCTGACCGATGAAGTCACCTCCTCCATGGAGTGTTCCAACGCCTACTGCAACAACACCCAGGTGGTGGTTCTGCCCGCGTCCGTGGCGGATCAGTATGACACCGTGGAGTCCATGGCCGACCTGACCTTCGCCGTGGAGGCCGGAAGCGCCGGTGAGAGCCAGGCGGAGGCCAACGGCTTCGCCACCACCCCCGTCACTTCCCAGGCCGACGCGCTGATGGAGGTGGCCGCCGGTACCTCTGACGCCGCTGTTATCGACGCCCTGATGGCCGGCGCCATGGTGGGCGAGGGTACCAGCTATGCAGACCTGACCTACACCATCTCCCTGAACGAGGACGAGGGCGAGGAGTACGGCGTCGGCTTCCGCAAGGGCTCCGACCTGGCCGAGGCCCTGAACGAGTTCTTTGCCGAGAGCTACGCCGACGGCACCATGATGGAGATTGCCGAGAAGTACGGCGTTCAGGCCGCTATTATCGCCCAGTAATCCCAGCCGGGCAAAACCTTATCCGTTGTAATTTTCCCGGCGGCGCGTTCGCCGGGAAAATTTCTTGTCTCCCCCATACCAATATATCATACCAAGACCTGACCCCAGGCCACCGAAAAGGAGTGGATGTCCATGGAATTGTTTCTGGAGCAGTTCCCCATTGTCGTTCAGTCGCTGAACACCGGCTTTCTCCAAACCCTCAGACTGTTTTTCATCACCCTGGTGGGGGCGCTGCCCCTGGGACTTGTGATCTCCTTCGGCTCCATGTCCCGCTTCCGCCCGCTGAGCTGGCTGACCCGAACCATCGTGTGGATCGTTCGGGGAACGCCGCTGATGATACAGCTTCTCATCGTGTATTATTTCCCCGGCCTCGTGATGAACAACAACATCTGGGGCAGCGGGGAATCCGGGCGCTTTCTGGCCGCGTCCATTGCCTTTATCCTCAATTATGCCTGCTATTTCTCCGAGATATACCGGGGCGGCATCCAGAGCATTCCCAAGGGGCAGCAGGAGGCGGGCCTGGTGCTGGGCATGACCAAACGGCAGATATTCTGCCGCGTCACCCTTCTCCAGGTTGTTAAGCGCATCGTGCCGCCTATGTCAAACGAAATTATCACCCTGGTGAAGGACACGTCCCTGGCCCGCATTATCGCCCTGCAGGAAATCATCTGGGCCGGTCAGGCGTTTTTGAAGGGTTCCCAGGGCATTTCCGGCGTAATTTGGCCCCTGTTTTTCACGGCGGTATATTATCTCCTGTTTACCGGCGTATTGACCATTCTGCTTGGCCGCCTGGAAAAGCGGCTGGACTATTTCCGATAAGGAGGCGGCTATGGCAGTCTTAGACGTAAGGGATATACGAAAATCCTTCGATAAAACCGAAATTCTCAAGGGCATCAGCTTCTCCCTGGAAAAGGGGGAGATCCTATCCATCATCGGCTCCTCCGGCTCCGGCAAGACCACCCTGCTCCGCTGCCTGAATTTCCTGGAGCATCCCGACAGCGGCTCTATCGCCGTGAACGGGGAGGTTCTATACAGCGGGGACGCGCCGGACACCCAGCGGGAGGCGGATATACGGAAAAAGCGGCTCCACTTCGGCCTGGTGTTTCAGTCCTTTAACCTGTTCCCCCAGTACACAGCCCTGGGAAACGTCATGCTGGCCCGGGAGCTTTTGGCCAAGGAAGCCCCGGACTACAAGAGCCGGAAAAAGGAGCTGCACCAGCAGATTGAGGCGGAGGCCCGGCAGCTTTTGGATCAGATGGGTCTTTCTGACCGCGTGGGCAATTACCCCCATCAGCTCTCCGGCGGCCAGCAGCAGCGGGTAGCCATCGCCCGCGCCCTGGCCCTTCAGCCGGACATTCTCTGCTTCGATGAACCCACCAGCGCCCTGGACCCGGAGCTGACCCAGGAGGTTTTGCGGGTCATCCGGGAGCTGGCGGAGCGGAAGACCACCATGATCATCGTCACCCACGAGATCGCCTTTGCCCGGGACGTGGCAAGCCAGGTCATTTTCATGGACGATGGCCGCATCGTGGAGGAAGGCCCCCCGGAGCAGGTCATCGGCGCCCCCGCCCAGGAGCGCACCCGCCGGTTTTTGGAGAGCTACAGCCAGTGACACCGGTTTTGCCGACGAAAAGGGCGGGTTTAGAAAAACTTTAAAATACTAACACTTGATTTCATGCCATACACCATGATACTATAAAATCCGTGCCTATCGCATGGATTTTGTTTTTAAGGAGGCCCCTCATGCCGCGATTTGTCCGAGTCCTGTGGCTGCTTTTGTGCTTCGCCCTGCTTTTGGGGCTGGCAGCCTGCTCCGGCGGCGCCAGCGGCAACGGCTACAGGGTGATCGACTCCTTCAGCGCGGAGGGCAGCTATGTTATCGCCTTTCGGGAGGGAGACCAGATCGCCGAGTATGTCACCGCCGCCCTGTACGAGCTGGCGGACAGCGGTGTTCTCCGCTCTCTTTCCAATAGCTGGTTTGGGGAGAACCTCACCGCCCTGCGGGGCCAGTCCGGGGCCATGGACGAGCTGTGGGACACGGTGCCGGAGCGCACCGTCACCGTGGGCATCGACATCACCAATATGCCTATGAGCTACGCCGTCGGGGACGGCTACAACGGCTTTGACGTGGAGCTTGCCAGCTACCTCTGCGGCTATCTGGGCTGGAGCATGGCCCTGTACCCCATTGACATTGCCGACGCGGACATAGAGCTGAACTCCGGCAACATCGACATGGCTATGGGCGTTTCCGGGGCCAACCAGACCTCCGGCTTCGACTACTCCCCCGCCTATCTGACAAGCCAGTACGTCCTTGTCACCAGCACCAGCACCCGTATTCATCGGAAATCCGGCCTGCGGAAGAAGACCCTGGGCGTCACCGTGGCCGATATGTCCGTTTTGCAGCAGGACGAGAGCTTTATGAACAGCCTGGGCGCCGTGGTCTACCAGACCGACACAGACGGCCTGTTCCAGGCCCTGAAAAACGGCGAGGTAGACGGAATATTAGTTTCCAGCGTAGTGGCAGCCTATTACATGAACTAATTGCATAGCCTTGACGGTAAGTTGATTTTCTAGTGATATAATAAGGAAGTATATATGTGGATTTCTGACAAGTGGAAGGACTACGAGCTGATTGACGCCTCCGGGGGCGAGAAGCTGGAGCGGTGGGGCAGCCATATTCTGCTGCGGCCCGACCCACAGGCCATCTGGGCCACGGAGCGGCGGGATCCCCGGTGGAAAACGCCGGAGGCCGTCTATCGCCGCAGCGCCGCCGGCGGGGGCGCATGGGAGAAAAACCGCCTGCCCCAGAGCTGGAAAATCGCCTACGGCCCCCTGACCTTCCAGGTGAAGCCCATGAACTTCAAGCACACCGGCATCTTCCCGGAGCAGGCGGCCAACTGGGACTGGGCCATGGAGACCATCCGGGCCGCCAGCCGCCCCATCCGGGTACTGAACCTTTTCGCCTACACGGGGGCTGCCACCTGCGCCTGTCTCCAGGCCGGGGCCAGCGTGTGCCATGTGGACGCCGCCAAGGGCATGGTGCAGTGGGCCAGGGAAAACGCCGCCCTGACCGGCGTGGCGGACAGAAGCGTCCGCTGGATTGTGGACGACTGCGTGAAGTTCTGTCAGCGGGAGATACGCCGGGGCCACGTATACGACGCGGTCATCATGGATCCTCCCTCCTATGGCCGGGGGCCGGGGGGCGAGGTGTGGCGGCTGGAGGACAATCTCTGGCCCCTGTGCCAGACGGTGAGCCAGCTTTTAAGCCAGGAGCCGCTTTTTGTCCTGATAAACTCCTACACCACGGGCCTTTCCCCGTCGGTGCTGACCTACATATCTGAAAGTCTGTTCACCAAAAAATACGGCGCCGGTCACAGCGACGCCCAGGAGCTGGGCCTGCGGGCCTCCGCCTCCGGTTTAATCCTGCCCTGCGGGGCAAGCTGCCGCTGGGAATATTAAATTCAGATAAAAAGCAAGGCTTTTTATCTGAATTTAGGGCGGCCTGAACCGCGCACGAGGCGTCCGCCAAAGGCGGCCACCTCGCACACTCCCAGGCCGAGAGGAATTTTTTGCCACGTACACGCCGCGGCAAAAAATAATCCAACTTCCTCTTGCGCCTATAGGCGCAAGAGGCACGCACCAGTCAGCAAGACATCTTTCAAGGCATAAATGAGGTAATGCACAGCATGGAGTCTGTAATTGAAATACGGGGGCTGTCCTTCTCCTATCCTGAGACGGCGGCTCCGGCGCTGCGGGATATCAGCCTTTCCATCGGCCAGGGCAGCTTTGTGGCGGTGCTGGGGGCCAACGGCAGCGGCAAGTCCACCCTGGCAAAGCATTTAAACGCCATTCTCGTCCCCTCTGCCGGGCAGGTGCTGGTGGACGGCCTGGACACGGCGGAGGAGGACAACCTCCTGGATATCCGCCGCCGGGTGGGGATGGTGTTCCAGAACCCGGACAACCAGATCGTGGCAAACGTGGTGGAGGACGACGTGGCCTTCGCCCCGGAAAATCTGGGCGTTCCCCCGGAGGAGATCCGCCGCCGGGTGGACAGCGCCCTCCGCCAGGTGGGGATGTACGAGCTGCGTATGCACGCCCCCCATCTCCTCTCCGGGGGCCAGAAGCAACGGGTAGCCATTGCCGGTATTCTGGCCATGGAGCCGGATGTTCTGGTGCTGGACGAGCCGACGGCCATGCTTGACCCCCGTGGCCGCCGGGAGGTCATGGACACGGTGGAGTCCCTCTGCCGGGAGCGGGGCATCACCGTGGTGCTGATTACCCACCACATGGAGGAGGCCGCCCGCGCCGACCGCGTCATTGTGCTGGCAAAGGGTCAGGTCGCCATGGACGGCACCCCCAGGGAGATATTCCCCCAGGCGGAGCGGCTCAAGGCCCTTTCTCTGGCGGTGCCGGACGGAACGGAGCTGATTGGCCGCCTGAACGCCGCCGGTATGAGTCTGCCAATGGACGCCTTAACGGATGAGGAATGCGCCTCGGTCATATGGGAGGGACTATGTCGCTAATGGAGCTGCGGGGCCTGACCCACATATACAGCCAGGGTACCCCCTTTGAGAAAAAAGCCGTTGACCACATCGACCTGACCCTGTATGAGGGCCAGACCATGGGCCTGCTGGGCCACACCGGCAGCGGCAAAAGCACATTGATTCAGCACATGAACGCCCTTTTGAAGCCCTCAGAGGGGACGGTTCTGCTGGACGGACAAGATATTTTCGCCTCCAAGGAGGCCATGCGCTCCGCCCGGTTCCGGGTGGGGCTGGTGTTCCAGTACCCGGAGTACCAGCTTTTTGAGGAGAACGTCTTTGACGATATCGCCTTCGGCCCGAAAAACCAAAAGCTGCCCCCCGACGAGGTAGACCGCCGGGTGCGGGAGGCCGCCGCCTTTGTGGGGCTGGGGGAGGACATATTCCCCCAGTCCCCCCTGGAGCTTTCCGGGGGCCAGAAGCGGCGGGCGGCCATTGCCGGGGTGCTGGCTATGGAGCCGGAGCTGCTGGTGCTGGACGAACCCACCGCCGGGCTTGACCCCGCCGGACGGGCCGACCTGCTGGAAAAGCTGATGGCCTGGCGGAAGGCCCGGAACGCCACCATTTTACTTGTTACCCACGACATGGACACCGCCGCCGGATGTGAGCGGCTTCTGGTCATGGACGGAGGCCGCATTGTGCTGGACGGCAGCCCGGGGGAGATATTCTCCCAGGGGGAGCGGCTCCAGGCCATGGGCCTTGACCTGCCCGGCGCGGCCCGGATCGCCATGCTCCTGCGGCAGAAGGGGGCCGACCTGCCGGAGGACATCTACACCATCGACAGGCTCCAGGAGGCCATTCTGGCCCTGTGGCGGAAGGGGGGGCGGCCATGCTGAAGGACATCACCCTGGGTCAGTATTTCCCGGACGACACCCCCATCCACCGCCTTGACCCCCGGACGAAGCTGATTTTAACCGTCGTGTATATCGCCGCCCTGTTTATGGTGGGCTCTGTGGGGGGGTATGTGCTGACGGCCCTGTGGCTGGCCGCCGCCGCCCATGTCAGCCACATTAAGCCCAAGGCCCTGTTCAAGGGCCTGCGGCCCCTGATTTTCCTCATGGTCTTTACGGCGATTATAAACCTCTTTTTCACCAGCGGGGAGGACTATCTTCTCCATTGGCGGTTCATCAAAATCACCTATACCGGCCTGAAAAACGCTGTTGTCATGGTGGTGCGGGTCATGCTGCTGGTGTCCGGCACCTTCATGCTGACCTATACCACCTCCCCCCTGTCCATCACGGACGGGCTGGAACGGCTTTTAAGCCCGCTGAAAAAGCTCCATGTGCCGGTGTATGAGCTGAGTCTTATGATGTCCATCGCCCTGCGGTTCATCCCAACCCTCATCGAGGAAACTGACCGCATTATGTCCGCCCAGAAGGCCCGCGGGGCCGATTTGGAGACCGGCTCCCTGGTGGAGCGGGCCAAGGCCCTGCTGCCCCTGCTGATTCCCCTGTTCGTCTCCGCCTTCCGGCGGGCGGACGAGCTGGCCCTGGCCATGGAGTGCCGGTGCTACAACGGGGGCGAGGGCCGCACCAGGATGAAGCAGCTTCGCATGGAGCGGCGGGACGCCGTCGCACTCCTGCTGGGGGCCGCCCTGGTGGCCGGGGTGCTGGTTCTTGGGAGGCTTGGCCTATGAGAAACATTGCCCTGCGCCTTTCCTACGACGGGACGAATTACCACGGCTGGCAGACCCAGGCCAAGGACGTCACCGTCCAGCAGACGGTGGAGCAGGCCGTGGCGAAAATATGCAAGCACCCGGCCCATGTCACCGGCTGTGGCCGGACGGACGCCGGGGTTCACGCGTGGCGGTACTGCGCCAATTTCCGCACGGACTGCCCCATCCCCGCAGACCGCATCCCCCTGGCGCTGAACAGCCGCCTGCCGGGGGATATTGCCGTATCCGCCGCCGTGGAGGCCCCGGAGGATTTTAACGCCATCGGCTCCTGCCTTCGCAAGGAGTATGTATATACCATCCACAACAGTCCCATCCGCGACCCCTTTCTCAGCCGCCGGGCCTGCTTTTATCCCCAGCCCCTGGACACAGAGCGCATGGCCAGGGCGGCGGCGGCCTTTGTGGGAACCCACGATTTTGCCGCCGTCCGCAGCGTGGGGACAGAGACGAAAACCACCGTCCGCACAATATACTGGTGCGACGTGTCCCGGCAGGGGGAGCTGATCACCGTGGCGGTCTGCGCCAACGGGTTTTTGTACAACATGGTGCGGGCCATCGTCGGCACCCTGGTCTACGCCTCCTACGGCAAGCTGGAGCCGGAGGACATCCCCGCCCTGCTGGAGGCCGGAGACCGCCGCCTGACCGGGCCGACCATGCCTCCCCAGGGCCTTGCCATGCACCGGCTGTGGTATGACGGCCCGGTGGGGGAAATGATGCAGGGCGGCCAGATCCCCGCCATAGAATGGAGGCCATAGACCAAATGGAACAGACAAGCGGCTGGTTTCGCCGGGGCCTGCGGGACGGCGTCCCGGTGGGACTGGGGTATTTCGCCGTGGCCCTAACCATCGGCATTACCGCAAAGCAGGCGGGCTTCACCGCCCTCCAGGCCATGGTCGCCAGCATGACGAACCTGACCTCCGCCGGGCAGTTCGCCGCCTTCTCCATTATCGCCGCCGGGGGCGGCTATTGGGAGGTGGCGGTGATGACCCTGGTGGCAAACGCCCGCTATATGCTGATGAGCTGCTCCATCAGCCAGAAGCTGGACCCGGAAAGTCCCTTTTTTCATCGGTTTTTTGTGGCCCACGACATCACCGATGAGCTTTTCGGCCTGGCCGTAGCCGTGCCGGGGCGGCTGAATCCCCGGTACTCCTATGGTTCCACACTGATTGCCACTGCCGGGTGGAGCCTGGGTACCTTTTTCGGCGTCCTGATGGGGGAGTTTCTCCCGGCCCGCATTGTCAGCGCCCTCAGCGTGGGGCTGTTCGGCATGTTTCTCGCGGTCATTATGCCCAAGGCCAGGGAAAGCCGCGTCGTGGGGGCGCTGGTCGCCGTCAGCTTCCTGCTGAGCTATCTCGCCAGCCGGATGGAGCTGCTTTCCGGCATATCCTCCGGCGTGAAGACCATTATTCTGACGGTGGTCATCTCCCTGGCGGCGGCGCTGCTGTTCCCGGTACCCGGCGGGGAGGAGGCGGACAGCCATGAAGGGTAACGTGTGGATATACATTCTTGTCATGGCCGCCGTGACCTACGCCGTCCGGGTGCTGCCCCTGGTGCTGATCCGCCGGGAGATTACAAGCCCCCTCATCCGCTCGTTTTTGTACTATGTCCCCTATGTCACCCTGGCGGTGATGACCTTCCCCGCCATTATGGACGCCACCTCCTCCCCCTGGGCGGGTCTGGCGGCCCTGGTCGTGGGCATGGTTCTGGCCTGGCGGGGCAAAAGCCTGTTCCTGGTGGCTGTGGCCTGCTGTCTGACCGTGCTGGTTCTGGAATTTTTCCTCGTATAAGGGGCAGACAAGAGAAAATGAACCCGCTTTTGGATAAAAATTGTGCCGACCTTGCAAAAGCAATAGACAAACCTTGACGTAATATGATAAAATAACGCTGGGGCGTTATTTTATTCTAATTCCAATCGTCTTGCTCCCGCCCGCTGGGCGGAACCAAGACATGATGCAATAAGCCACCAAAGGGGCGTTCCATGGCAAATAAGCACCTGAAAAAACACAATAACACGCCGGACTCTCCCCCTGAAAAGCCCAGAAAGGAGCGGCATCCCAAGGAGGAAGCGGCCCCGGCCTCCGCCAAGGCGGAGATTCCCGCCGCCGAAAAGCTCTCCAAGCGGGACGTGCGGGGGGCGCTGATCGCCCTGGGGGCGGCTTTGCTTCTGTTTGCCGCCTGCGTCATCATATGGTTGAATGAGAGCCGCTTTAACACAGACGACCTAACCCTTTCCGTGTCCACCGCCGCCGCGGCGGAGGAGGAGTACATATTCGACGCCGGCTCCGGCCAGGTGTTCGCCGCCGTGGGCGACGGACTGGCCGTCGCCACCTCCACCGGGCTTGATGAGCTGCTGGACGGAAGCGGGAACACGGTGGTCAGCATGGTAACGCCTATGGATTCCCCCGCCATCGCCGCCTGCGACAGCTTCGCGGTGTTCTACGACCTGGGCGGGACGGCGATCACCGTGGTGGATTTGAGCGGCGGCATCGAGACCCTGACCCCGGCGGGCAGCATTATCTCCCTGACCGTGTCCGACAGCGGCTATGTCACCGTCACCACGGAATACACCGGCTACCGGGCCCTGGTGGAGGTATACGACCCCTCCCTGGAGCTGGTCTACCAGTGGTATTCCTCCTCCGCCTGGGTAATGAGCGGCCTGGTGTCCCCGGACGGGCGGGAGCTTGCGGTGCTGTCCTATACCTCCGGCGGCAGCGAGGTGCGGCTGTTTCTCCTCTCCCAGTCGGAACAGCAGGCGTCCTTCTCCGTGTCGGACACCATTTTGCTGGACGTCCACTGGTTTTCCTCCAACCGCCTCTGCGCCATCACCGCGGAGCAGGTCATCTACTTCGACGGCAGCGGCCAGTGGCAGAACACCTATGACTTCAACGGCCAATACCTGACCGGCTATGCCTTCGGGGACGGCTTTCTGGCCCTGGCCCTCAGCCCCTACCGGGCGGGAACCTCCTCGGTGCTGGTGTCTCTGGACTCCTCTGGCCGGGAGCAGGGGCAGGCCGCGCTGCAAAGCGGCATCATCTGCCTGAACGCCTCCGGCTCAGAGATCCTGGTGCTGGTCTCTGACAGCGCCATTCTGTACAGCAGCTCCCTGGCGGAGCGGGGCCGTCTCACCGGCCTGACCGGCTTTAAATACGCCATGCTCCGGGCCAAGGGCGAGGCCCTTCTGGCCGCCTCCAACTACGCGGAGGTATATATATTCTAACACTTCTAATACCCCGGCGCCCCTGCGGGAGCGTCTAACCAAATTGTTACTGATAACGAGGTATGTCTTATGGCTCTGGCTACAATTATCAACCTTGTCCTGGTGGTCATCATCGTCGCCTGCGCCTGGCAGGGCTTCAAAAAGGGCATCATTATGGGAATCGTCGGCGTGCTGGTGATCATACTATCCCTGTACGGCGGTCAGCTTCTCAGCGACACCTTCTCCTATGAGGTGATCCCGGTGCTGAAGCCCTTCCTCAGCGGCTATATGGAGACCCAGGTGGGGAACACTGCCTATGACCTGCTGGGCTATGAGATGGACGAGAACGAGGTCTACAACGTAGATTACTCCCTGTCTGACCTGCTGCTCCAAAATCCCGGCATCGAGGAGACCGTGGCCGTCCAGACCTATCAGTCCCTGGGCTTCTACGACGCCATTGCGGAGGATTTGGGGGCCAGGGCTGTGGAATACATGGAGGAAAACGACGCCACCCTTTCCTCCTCCGTCATCACCATTCTGTGCCAGGCCGTCACCTGGTACGGCGGGTTCCTGCTGTTTTTCATTATCATCTACGCCCTTCTGACGGCGCTTGTGAACATCCCCAACCTGAGCTTCCGCCTGCCCTACGTCGGCATCGTGAACGACGTGGTGGGCCTTGGCATTGGCATATTCACGGGCTTTCTTCTCTGCGCCGTCATTGTGTGGGCGCTGCAGTTTGCGGGCCTTCTCGTCCCGGAGGAGACCCTCCGCTCCGCCAAGGTGGCGGCCTATCTGCTGGATAGAAATATGTTGTCAAACTATATCACCTTCTGACTGTAATAAGGAGAGAATCCATGCAACCTGCCCTTTGCGCCCGCTGCCATAAGAACATGGCCGTGGTGTTCATCACAAAAATCGAAAACAACCAATCCCATAACGAGGGGCTTTGCCTGTCCTGCGCCAGGGAGCTGCACATAAAGCCGGTGGACGATATTATCGCCAAAATGGGCCTGTCCGATGAGGATTTGGATAACCTGGCCGGGGAAATGTCCAACGCCCTTGGCGGCCCGGAGGGGATAGAGAGCCTTATGGACATCGAACCCGCCGACGACGAGGAGGACGAGGATCAGGGCAAGACCGCCACCTTCCCCTTCCTGAACCGTCTGTTCGGC
>JAJQFY010000117.1 GCA_021200935.1 Oscillospiraceae bacterium | reverse complement strand
GTTTGAAGCAGGAAAAAGCTCGGCATCACCCCGGCTCACCCGTCCTCTAATATAATATATTTTAGCGCCCTTTGGGAAAAAAGTCAAGTCCGTCAAAACGCCGAAATCCGGGTTTGGGCGTCTGGGAGAACAGGGACAAAAGTGTCAGCGCTGCCGTATAAGCGGACAAATTTTCCGGCTGTGACATCAAGCCGGGAAAAGACGGTTTTGGTTAATTTTACTAAAATAGGTTTGAAAGGGTTATGTGCAATGTGCATAGACAAAATATGTCAAATATGATATTATTTTGGCAAAAAGCGAGGTGATGCCATGAGGGAGGTCTACTATGCCAAAAGCGCAAATCAAGCGGGAGAGAAGGAAACGGTGGAAAAGCACCTGTCCCGCGTGGGAAAGCTGTGCGGGGAATTTTTGGAGCCTGCGGGTTACGGCGCGTGGGGACGGGCCATGGGCAAGGCCCATGATTATGGAAAAATAAGCGAAGCCTTCCAGCAGGTGCTGGAGCATCGCAAAACGGGCGTGAACCACGCGCTGCCCGGCGTGGTGCTGGTGTACAAGCTATATGGAAAAGCCGCCCCGAAAACCGCGGAGCTTTTGGCCATGGTGGTTGCGAACCACCACGGAACGCTGAAAGGCGGCGATTACGGGCGGGAGGCCAGACGCCTTCTGCGGGGCGAGAGCGGGGGAGACCGGCTGGACAGAGAGAATTATGAGATTTCCCTGTTCGGCATGGCGGAACACCGGGAGGCGATTGCCCTGTGGGAAACGATGTTCCAAAAGGAGCCAGCGCTGGAACCGCTGCCGGATTTCGGCGGGGCGGAGGACAGAAATTTGAGCAAAATGCTGTTCACCCGGTTTCTGTATTCCGCCCTGACAGACGCGGATTGGAGCAGCTCCGCCGAGCATGACGAGCCGGGGTATTTGGCGCGCCACACGGGGCCGGGGCTGGACGCTGCCGCCGCGCTGGAGCGGGTGTGTCAGCTCCGCCGGGAAAAGCAGGCGGGATCCACATCTGCGCCGTCCCTGAACGCCCTCCGCGACCAGCTTTTTGACGCCTGCCTGAAGGCGGGGGCCTGGGAGCCGGGCCTGTTCACCCTGACGGCCCCTCCCGGGCTGGGCAAGACCCTGAGCCTGTTCGCGTTTGCGGCGAAGCACTGCAGGATATGGGGCAAGCGGCGCATTATTCTGATCCTGCCATTCCTGGCCATTATCGAGCAAAATTGTAAGGATTACCGCGCCGTGCTGCCGGAGCTTTTGGAGGTACACAGCAGCGTAAAGTGGACGCAGGAGACCAGCCCCCTGGCCGAGCGGTGGGACGTACCCTGTGTTGTCACCACAAGCGTCAGCTTTTTTGAGCCGCTGTTTTCAGCCCACGCCAGAGACTGCCGCCATCTGCACCAGCTTGCGAACAGCGTCATTGTGCTGGATGAGGCCCAGGCCCTGCCCAACCCCCTGCTGGACGCGACGCTGCGGACAGTAAAGGAGCTGTGCGACCACTATGGCTGTACGGTGGTGTTTTCCACGGCCACCCAGCCGTCCTTTCAGGATGCCCTCCCCACGAGGGCATGACTTGAAACTAATAGGCATAGGCGGGACATATAGGCAAGTTGAGGATGCCCTTCCCTGCGAGGGAATGACTTGAAACGTCTCCGGGATCTCCTCACCCTCATCAATGATGCCCTCCCCGCGAGGGGACGGCTGAAAACAGTTATTATATCCAAGGCGGGAAAGCCGCGCCTCCTAATGACGGGCAAAGCATTACGAGGACGCTGGCTGGGAGGTGGTTGCGGATAAGATTCATTGAAATGAGGTTTTATAGCGTTTGGGTGTCCAGCATATGTCGTCCATAGATCATTTGCGTATTATATCGCCCAAGGATTACACCCCCTCTAGCCATACGTTCCTTGTTAAAATGTTTCGCTTTGTTAATATTTGTTACTTTTTGTTTTAAAAGTGTTACCTATAATCGGGGAATTTATAGTACAATAGAAGGGTCAGATGTTTAACTGATAATTTGGAAAGGAGAATGTATGAAACACAAACGAATTTTAAGCCTACTGCTGGCCCTGTGCCTGGCGCTGAGCATGTCCGTGGGCGCGTTCGCCTCCGGCGAAGCCTCTGAGGAGACTGCGGACACCACCGCTTCCGGGGAGAGTTCCAGCGCTTCCGGGGAAGCCTCTGGCGAGTCCTCCTCCGGCGGGGACTATGAAAACCGTCCCGTGTACGCCACCGGCGTTTACGAGATGGAGAGCGCCGACGCGGTAGTGGCTGCATACACCCTGTATGGCTACTACAACACCACCGACGCCTCCCAGGAGGACGCCTTTACTGTCCTGGCCTTCACCGGCGAGGAGACGGTGGCTCTTTACACCGATTCCTCTTGCGAGGAGGAGGTGGAGGGTGTTACTGCCAGCTTTGACGGCGAGACCCTGGCCCTGACCTTTGACGAGGCCCCGGAGGACGAGTTCTATGCCTATGTCCTGTTCGACGACGGCGAGACCGAGTTTACCCCCGTGCCTGTCTATGTGGTCAGCTACGCGGCCAACGAGATTTATCTCAACGCCACCACGGACTACAACGGCTACACCCTGCGTTATGACGCGGATGAGTACACCCCCGGCGCTGTGTATTATGAGGAGGGGACGGCGGACGCCATCATCGGCGGCGCTATCGACCTGTTCAGCGCGGAGGACTTCGCGGACGAGATCGCCGAGGCCGCTGAGACCACCGGCTATGACTATGACCTGCTGTACGCGGCGGTGGACTGGTATCTGAATAACGGCGCCACCACCGGCGGCGACACCTGGGAGGAGTTTCTGACCGACCGCCAGGTGAACGTGAACCCCACGGACGACACGGGCACCGTGGATGTGGGCGACGGCTACCTCCGCGTGGAGGCCTGCTATTGGCTGTTCCGCTACTACTGGATGAACAACACCACCTATGAAGTGGCCGCCGGGGACAACATCACCGGCATCTTCTCCGACAACATGAACAAGCTGTATGAGGACTTTAACGACTTCTTCTGGGGCCACTATTACTGCACCTGGTTCCAGGCCCTGAACCCGGCCCTCCGCTCCGGCGGCCTGTTCAAGTATGACAGCATCGTTGACCCGGACGGCTCCAACACCGACGAGGTCGGTATGTACAAATACCGCACAGAGCTAGGTGTGGAGGGGCAGCTTGCCTATGAGATCGACAGCGCCATCAACTGGGGCGACTTCCTGAACATGATCTATAACGCCATCACCGGCGGTCAGTCCGCCCTGAACGAGGCTGGCGACGCCGCTGCGGAGGCCCTGGCTGAGGCCGCTGGCGACAGCCGGGAGGCCAACGCCCAGGCCGTTATCGACTACTTCGGTCTGGATGTGGATCTGGACAGCGTTATTGACGAGACCGTTACCAAGTGGGACGCCGTTGTGGTGTTCTACGCCCTGAAGGGTACCTCTGACGCCGCCAAGGAAGTTCCCGACGACAACACCGAGGACACCTATCTCTACAACACCACCAAGTACGGCGATCTGGCCCTGGACACCTATCTGGACACCGCTACTTATTATGAGCGCCAGGGTATTGAGGAATACACCGCCGAGACCAACCACTATGGCCTGACCACCATGGCCGCCGTCACCATCAGCGACGCCGCCACCGTGGACGAGGAGGAGTGGGAAGGCTGCACCTTCTTCTATGTGGGCGACTATGTAATCATCCTGGACAACACCGTTATCCTGGACGAGGCGGACACCGACGAGACCTCCGGCACCATCTATTATCAGGCTGGTTACTCCATGGATGAGTATGAGGGCGAAAAGGAATACGTCTCCCTGGCCTTCTCCTACACCCTGGAGGAGGACGGCACCCTGCTTCTGGAAGGCGTGGAGGGCTATGACAGCTTCGCCACCGGCACGAGCTGGAACCTGGCGGACGTTGGCTCCTTCTACTGCTCCGGCCTTTGGATTCGCGACGGCGTGCAGGCTGAGCTGAAGAACACCACCGTTCTGGCCCAGGCCTCCGGCACCGGCGATGACATCAGCGACGACTCCCACCGCTTCTTCGGCGGCGGCGACGGCCTCCAGGTTACGGACGGCGGCACCTCTGTCACTGTTTCCAACGACGACGGTCAGATCTTCCTGATCGGCACCGGCTCCACGGCGGCTGGCTCCATCTACGCCGGCAGCGCCTCCACCACTGTTATCCACGGCACTACTCTTCGCAACGCCAGCGGCCACCCCTTCAGCATTTTCTATAACGGCATTCTGGTGCTGGATAACGACACCATTATGAACAGTGGCCGTATCTTCAACTCCGACGCAAGCTCCGGCACGATTATCTTCAAGAACACCATCTGCATCGAAAACAGCGGCGGCTCCGTCCTGGACGAGACCTGCTCCGCTTACTTCGTGAACACCTTTGTCACCAAGCTCTCCGGCTGGGAGGTCAACGGCAACAGCCAGGCCATCCTGACCAACACCACGGTGGAGACCGGCGGTAGCTGGAACTTCGGCAACAAGACCTCCATGAGTTCCGACGTGGGCGAGGTGGTTCTGGTGAACACCAACCTGCTGAACACCAGCGGTACTATCGCCACGGCCAGCCGCGGCGGGCGCGGGTACTTCCATGTGGTGGATTCCACCATCGTATGGAGCGGCGACGCCGACACCACCCTGTTCTCCGTGGGCGGCACCAGCACCTGGACCTCCGCCAACCTCTATGTTGAGGTGGACGCGGAAAGCGAGTTCCCCACTGCCTTCACCGTGGCCGTGGCCGGAGACTGCTACTCCTCCGTCCGTGGCTGGAACGACGATGAGCTGACCTTCGAGAGCAATTCCACCCTGTATCTGGACATCGACCAGACCATCACCGTGCGTATGGACTGCACCGACACCGTCACCTGCTCCTTCGGCATGGTGGGCGTCACCGATAAGTTCTACGCCACCGGCAACGTCATCTTCGTGGAGGACGGGGAGTATGTCTACACCGGCCTTGACGACAGCGACGAGCTGTACAACACCGATTACATCACCGCCCTGGCCGACAACGGCGACGGCACCGTGGATGTGACCTACACCTTCGCCAACGGCAGCACCATGACCTACGAGAACCTGCCCCATACCGGCGACTTCGCGCTGTAAACAGCATTGCAGCAGGGGGCTGGGCAACCGGCCCCCGCCTGGAAAAGGACGCCTTCCGCCCAGCGCGGGAGGCGTCTTCTCGCCGCTGTGGGACGAGCGAGGGCAGGGATGGGATTTTGTATAAAAAACATCCTAATTTTTTACAATATTTTTTCTTGACACAATAGAAGGGTAGTGATAAAATTCTATTTTGTGCGAGAGCGCAAATCTTTGAGGAAAGGAGAAAAAATATGCCCACATTTAACCAGTTGGTTCGCAAGGGACGCAAGAAAGTGACCTACAAGTCCACCTCTCCCGCTATGCAGAAGGGCCTGAACACCCTGAAGAATCAGGAGACCGACCTGTCCAGCCCCCAGAAGCGCGGCGTTTGCACGGCTGTGCGTACCTCTACGCCTAAGAAGCCGAACTCCGCTCTGCGGAAGATCGCCCGTGTCCGTCTGACCAACGGCTATGAGGTGACGGCCTACATCCCCGGCATCGGCCACAACCTTCAGGAGCACAGCGTTGTGATGATTCGCGGCGGACGTGTCAAGGACCTTCCTGGCGTTCGTTACCACATCATCCGCGGCACCTTGGACACCCAGGGTGTGGATGGCCGCCGTCAAGGCCGCTCCAAGTACGGCGCAAAGCGCCCGAAGAAATAATTTCAGCAAATACCCAACAGCAGCCCTGTTGGTTTCTATATATACTATATTTGATATATGGGAACGCCAGGGCGCAAACGGAAGTCGAAAGACACTTTCGAGTACCGGTGAATTCATTTTTTATGAAGGAGGGAAGATTAAGTGCCCAGAAGAGGTAATGTTCCCAAAAGAGAGATCTTGCCGGATCCTATTTACCATTCTGTTCTGGTGACGAAGCTTGTCAACCAGATCATGGTGGACGGCAAGAAGGGTGTGGCCCAGAAGATCGTGTATTCCGCCTTTGACATCGTCAAGGAGAAGACCGGCAAGGACCCCCTGGAGGCCTTTACAGAGGCTCTCAACAATATCATGCCCAGCCTGGAGGTTAAGGCCCGCCGTGTGGGCGGCGCCACCTATCAGGTGCCTATCGAGGTGCGGCCCGCCCGCCGTCAGACCCTTGGTCTGCGCTGGCTGGTCAGCTACGCTCGCAAGCGCGGCGAAAAGACAATGAAGGAGCGCCTTGCGGGGGAGATCATGGACGCCTGCAACAACACTGGCGCCGCGGTGAAAAAGCGCGAGGACACGCACAAGATGGCCGAGTCCAACAAGGCGTTCGCGCATTTCCGCTATTGATTTCTAAAAAGGGTTGGAGACTGAGATGGCAAGAGAATACCCTCTCGAAAAAACAAGAAATATCGGCATAATGGCCCACATTGACGCGGGCAAGACCACGACCACAGAGCGTATTTTGTTCTACACCGGCGTCAACTATAAGCTGGGCGAGGTGCATGAGGGCAACGCCACCATGGACTGGATGGAGCAGGAGCAGGAGAGAGGCATTACCATCACCAGCGCCGCCACCACCTGCCATTGGCGGGATCACCGCATCAACATCATCGACACACCGGGCCATGTGGACTTTACCGTGGAGGTGGAACGCTCCCTGCGTGTGCTGGACGGGTCTGTCACCGTCCTGTGCGCCAAGGGCGGCGTGGAGCCTCAGACGGAGACTGTCTGGCATCAGGCCGATAACTACAACGTACCCCGTCTGATATACGTGAACAAAATGGATATCGCAGGCGCGGACTTCTATAACGTGGTGGACATGGTTCACGAGCGGCTGAAGTGCAATGCCGTACCCATTCAGCTTCCCATTGGCCGTGAGGCCGATTTCCGCGGCATCATCGACCTGGTGGAGATGAAGGCGGACGTGTATTACGACGACCTCGGCAAGGATATGAAGGTGGAGGACATCCCTGAGGACATGATGGAGCTGGCCCAGCAGTATCGGGAAAAGCTCATCGACGCGGCTTCGGATTTCTCCGACGACATCGCCATGCTGTACCTGGAGGGGGAGGAAGTCCCCTCCGACATGATCCGCGCCGCCCTGCGGGAAGGCACCATCAGCGGCAAGCTGGTGTGCGTCACCTGCGGCACCAGCTATCGGAACAAGGGCGTGCAGAAGCTGCTGGACGCAATCGTGGACTTTCTCCCCTCGCCTCTGGACGTACCCCCCGTGAAGGGTACCAATCCCAAGACCGATGAGGAGACCCAGCGTGAGCCGTCCGACGACGCGCCGTTTTCCGCCCTGGCGTTCAAGATTATGACCGACCCCTATGTGGGCAAGCTGACCTTCGCCCGTGTCTATTCCGGCACGGCCACGGCAGGCTCTACGGTTATGAACTCCACCAAGGGCAAGCGGGAGCGCCTGGCCCGGGTTGTGCTGATGCACGCAAACCACCGGCAGGATCTGGACACCATCTATTCCGGCGACATCATTGCCCTGGTGGGCCTGAAAAACACCACCACCGGCGATACCCTCTGCGACGAGAAGGAGCAGATCGTCCTGGAGTCCATGGAGTTCCCTGAGCCTGTTATCCGTGTGGCGATTGAACCCAAGACCAAGGCTGGCGAGGAAAAGATGACCATCGCCCTGGCAAAGCTGGCGGAGGAAGACCCCACCTTTAAGGCGTATACCGATGAGGAGACGGGCCAGACCATTATTGCCGGCATGGGCGAGCTGCATCTGGAAATCATCGTTGACCGTCTGCTCCGGGAGTTCCGGGTAGAGGCCAATGTGGGCAAGCCCCAGGTTTCCTACAAGGAGACCATCACCAAGCCCGCTACGGTGGACGTGCGCTACAGCCGTCAGACCGGCGGCAAGGGCCAGTTCGCCCAGGTGAAGCTGATGATCGAGCCGAACGAGAGCGGCAAGGGCTACGAGTTTATCAACGCCGTCACCGGCGGCGCGATTCCCAAGGAGTATATCCCCGCTGTGGACGCGGGCATCCAGGGGGCTATGGCCGGCGGTGTTGTGGCCGGTTATCCCATGGTGGACGTGAAGGCCACCGTTCTGGACGGCCAGTTCCACGAGGTTGACTCCTCTGAAATGGCCTTTAAGATCTGCGGCAGCATGGCGTTTAAGGAAGCCTGCGCCAAGGCCGGGGCCACCCTGCTGGAGCCGATTATGAAGGTGGCCATCACCACCCCGGAGGACTATATGGGCGACGTTATCGGCGACGTAAACTCCCGCCGCGGCCAGATCGTGGGTCAGGAGTTCCGCAACGGCGTCGTCATCATCGAGGCGAACGTGCCTCTGTCCACCATGTTCGGCTATGCTACAGATCTGCGGAGCAGAACCCAGGGCCGCGCCAACTACAGCATGGAGCCCAGCCACTATGTGGAGCTGCCCCAGAGCCTGCGGGAAAAGCTGGTCAGCTCCCGCCATAAGGATTGAGCAAAAACCAGTTGCAAAATAATTCCGCTTCCTGTATAATGAATCCAAGCGATTATTATACAGCTATCAAGCCGTGTGTACCGCGAAAGGCGGCAACGGCATACCCCAACATTTGAACATTATTTTTATCTGACTTTTAGGAGGAAATCGCAATGGCAAAGCAGATGTATAACCGCACCAAACCCCATGTGAACATCGGCACCATCGGCCACATCGACCACGGCAAGACCACCCTGACCGCCGCTATCACCAAGGTTCTGAACATGGCTGACCCCGACGCCGCCGAGTACACTGGCTATGACCAGATCGACAAGGCCCCGGAGGAAAAGGCTCGTGGCATCACGATCAACACCGCTCACGTTGAGTATCAGACCGCTGCCCGTCACTACGCCCATGTGGACTGCCCGGGCCACGCTGACTATATCAAGAACATGATCACCGGCGCTGCACAGATGGACGGTGCTATCCTGGTCATCGCCGCTTCCGACGGCCCCATGGCTCAGACCCGTGAGCATCTGCTGCTGGCCCGTCAGGTGAACGTGCCTTATGTTCTGGTGTTCCTGAACAAGTGCGACCAGGTGGACGACCCTGAGCTGCTGGAGCTGGTGGAGATGGAAGTCCGCGAGCTGCTGGATCAGTACGAGTTCCCCGGCGACGAGACCCCCATCATCAAGGGTTCCGCGCTGAACGCCCTGGTTTCCGAGTCCACCGATCCTCATGCTCCTGAGTATGAGTGCATCTGGGAGCTGATGAACGCGGTTGACGAGTGGATTAAGACCCCGGAGCGCGCTTCCGACAAGCCCTTCCTGATGCCCATCGAGGACGTGTTCACCATCTCTGGCCGCGGCACCGTCGTGACTGGCCGTGTGGAGCGCGGCGCTGTCAAGATCGGCGATAAGGTAGAGATCGTCGGCATCCGTGACACCCAGGAGACCGTCGTCACCGGCACCGAGATGTTCCACAAGACCCTGGAGTCCGCCGAGGCTGGCGACAACGTGGGCTGCCTGCTCCGCGGCATCGACAAGAAGTCCGTTGTCCGTGGCCAGGTTCTGGCTGCTCCCAAGAGCATCCATCCTCACACCAAGTTCAAGGGCCAGGTCTACGTCCTGAGCAAGGAAGAGGGCGGTCGTCACACCCCCTTCTTCAACAACTATCGTCCCCAGTTCTATTTCCGTACCACCGACGTGACCGGCGTCATCTCCCTGCCCGAAGGCGTTGAGATGTGCATGCCCGGCGACAACGTGGACATGGATGTGGAGCTGATCACCCCCATCGCTATCGAGGCCGGTCTGCGCTTCGCTATCCGCGAGGGTGGCCGTACCGTTGGTTCCGGTGTTGTTATCGACATCAACGAGTAATTCATTCAGCGCTTAAAAGGAGCGTCGCTGCCGCGGCGCTCCTTTTTCCACACCTCCTGTATTGCCCCTACTTTAGTCCAATCATAAACCCGTTCAGATTGGTGGAGTGTACGTCCCCGCCGATGACCCGGTTTTTATAGACGCAGAGATTGACCAGCACGGTCTGCCCCTGGTCGGGATAGTTCGTCACGGTGTAGGTGTACAGGGTGCAGTCCAGCCCGGCGTAGGGCCTTAAATCATAGCCCTGCTGGAGCTGCAGGTCGTTGTAGGACTGGTAAACGTCCGAAAAGGTCTCCGGGATGTGGATGGTCTGGGTCTGCTCAGACTGAATGTCTACCTCCCAGCCGCATTCGCGAAGGAAGGCGGCCCGCTCCTCCGGGGTGGAAACCACCTGGGCGGACAGCACCGCCGCTCCTCCCGCAGCGCTGCCCACCATCAGAAGCAGGGCCAGCAGGATGAACGCGGCCAGCACAATAAGAAAGGTTCTTGTCTTTGGTGCGAGATGTTTTTTCATGCTATACTTATATGCGAGAGAGAGGAGAAGTATGAATGGCCTTGGAACGGCTGGATAAGATAATGGGCGGGTCAGGGCAGTTTACCCGATCCCAGGCCCGCGCCCTGATACTGGCCGGAGAGGTGACGGTAAACGGCGTTCCCGCCTGTCGGCCTGAGCAGAAGGTGTCCCGGGAGGCGGTCATATGCGCCGGAGGCCAGCCGGTGGATACGGCCCTTTATGTTTACTGCATGATGAATAAACCCGCCGGTTACGAATGTACCAGCCGGGACGGCGTTTACCCCGCCGTCACCGGGCTGCTGCCCCCGGCCCTGCGGAAGCGGGGGGTGTTCCCTGTGGGGCGGCTGGACGCGGATGTTACCGGCCTTCTGATTTTCACAGACGACGGGGGCTTTGCCCACCGAATCACAGCCCCGAAGGCGGGGGTGCCAAAGACCTACGAGATTTTCGCCGACGGCCCCCTGACGGCGGCGGATGTGGAGGCCCTGGCCGCCGGTGTTGCCATGAGAGATGGGACGGCCTATAAAAGCGCTCGCCTGACCATTGACCAGACAGACCCGGCCCACGGCTTCATCACCGTTACGGAGGGGAAATACCACGAGGTCAAAAACCTGGTGGCCAGCCGGGGGCGGCATATCACAGCCATGCGCCGGGTGAAAATCGGCGGCCTGTCCCTGGATGAGAGCCTGTCTCCCGGTCAGCTTCGCCCCCTGACGGCGGAGGAACGGGACGCCTGCTTTTCATCGTAGCAGGGCCGTCTTTTTTGTTGTTTCTATAAGAATTACCAATTATTATCGATTTTTTTGTGCAATTTGGGGACAAATGGTAACAAAGTGGTAAAAAAATTTACAAAAAATTGGTCGATTTATATTGAAAAAATACAAGAAATGTTCTACAATGAGACCATCTATAGAGTGAGGGGTTGAGTGATTATGTTGATTATGTTGAGCAGGATTTTTCAGAGCGTAATATTGCAGATGAAGGATGCCAGCAAGCGCTGCATTGGCGTGACGGACGACCAGGGGAATGTGATTGCTTCCAGCGACCTGTCCCTGATGGGCGCGACCCTGGGGGAGATACAGCTTGTAGCCCAGGAGGCGGGAACTGACCTGTTTGTGGCGGCGAACCGCACCTGCCGCGCTATCGGCACCGGGGGCCGGGGCGCCTATATTGCCTTTGTGGACGGGCAGGACGAGATGGCGAGAAGCATCTGCATCCTTGCCGCGGTGGCCTTGTCTGAGGCAAAATCCAGCTATGACGACAAGCACGACACCGCCACCTTTGTGAAGAACATCATATCAGACAACATTCTGCCCGGCGACGTGTACGTCCGGGCCAAGGAGCTGAGCTTCGACGCGGAGACGCCTCGGGCCGTTTTCATCGTCCGCCAGGAGGACGGGGCGGAAATGGCCGTGCTGGAGCATTTGCAGGAGATGTTCTCCACCAAGGACAAGGAATTTGTTCTGTCCATGAGCGAGACGGATGTAGTGGTCATTCGGGAGATCGCCAGCGGCTGCGAGGGCGAGGAGCTGGAGCAGACCGCCGTGCAAATGCAGCAGAGCATCGAGCAGGAGCTGGGGATTCACTGCGTTGTGGGCATCGGCTCCCAGGTCAACCACCTGCGGGAGCTGGCCGACCGCTATAAGGAGGCCCAGACCGCCATCGAGGTGGGGAAGGTCTTTGAAAACGAAAAGACCGTCATCAGCTATGAGAGTCTGGGCATCGGGCGCATTATCTATCAGCTTCCCAATACCCTGTGCGAGATGTTCCTGGCGGAGGTGTTTAAAAAATGCCCCATCGAGGCCCTGGATCAGGAAACGCTCTATACGATCAACAAATTCTTTGAAAACAACCTGAACGTGTCGGAGACCTCCCGGAAGCTGTTCGTCCACCGCAACACCCTGGTGTATCGGCTGGAGAAGATTAAAAAGCTGACGGGCCTGGATCTGCGTGAGTTTGACCATGCCATCGTGTTCAAGGTGGCCCTGATGGTCAAGCGCTATCTGGATTCCCAGAACAACCGATACTGAAACAATTCTTCGGAGGAACCGAGAAGCTATGGTACGATTTGACGATGTCTCCATGGTCTATCCTGGGGGCGACACGAGGGCCATTGACAACATGACCTTCACCATCCATGACGGCGAGTTCGTCTTTCTGGTAGGGCCGTCCGGAAGCGGCAAGACCTCGGTTATCAAGCTGATAACAGGGGAGGTCAGCGCCTGCGGCGGCGATCTGAATGTAAACGGCTTTGACCTGCGTAATATGCGGCGCAGCAAGCTGCCCGCCCTGCGCCGCACCATCGGCGTCATTTTCCAGGATTTCCGCCTGATTGAGGACAAGACGGTGTTTGAGAACGTGGCCTTTGCCATGCACGTTGTTGGCGCCACGAACCGGGACATCCGGCGGCGGGTGCCCTATGTGCTGGATCTGGTGGGCCTGGCCGGGCGGGAAAAGCGCTACCCGCGGGAGATTTCCGGCGGCGAGCAGCAGCGCGTGGCCGTGGCGCGGGCTATTGTGAACAGCCCGAAGCTGCTGATCGCGGACGAACCCACCGGCAACCTGGACCCGGCCCGCAGCCTGGAGCTGATGCTCCTGATGGATCGCATCAACGAGATGGGAACCACCGTCCTGGTCGTGACCCACGAAAAGGAGCTCGTCAACTCCTTCTCCAAGCGGGTGGTGGCCATTGAGGAGGGCCAGGTTATCTCTGACGGAATGGATGGGTATTACAGCTATGAAATCGAATAAATTTGGCTACCTGATACATGAGGGCCTGAAGAGCATTGTCACCCACGGCTTCATGTCCTTTGCTACCGTTACCATTGTGGTGGCCTGCCTGGTTATTATGGGCAGCTTTACCCTGATTGCTGTGAACGTGGCCTCCATGCTGGACGACCTGGAATCGGAAAACGAGATGATCGCCTACGTGGAGGAGACCCTGACCGAGGAGGAGGCCCGCGCCCTTCAATCAGAGATTGAATACATATCGAACGTCAGCTCCTGCGAGTTTGTCACCCGCGAGCAGGCCATGGAGGAATTTGCCTCCCAGTACGACGACGACTCCCTGTTTGAGGACGTGGATTCCTCGGTGTTCCGCCATCGGTTCATTATCTATCTAAACGATATTTCCCTGATGGAGGAGACCAAGGAGGCCCTGGAGGACATTACCGGCGTCGCCAAGGTCAGTGCCTACCTGGAGGTGGCGGAGGGCTTCGTTACCGTGCGGAACGTGATGAGCGCCGTGTCCCTGGTGCTTATTGTGGTGCTGGTGGTGGTGTGCGTGTTCATCATGTCAAACACGGTGAAGCTGGCGACCTACAGCCGCCGGGACGAGATTGCCATTATGAAAATGGTGGGGGCGTCCAACTGGTTTATCCGCTTCCCCTTTGTAGTAGAGGGTCTTGTGCTGGGATTATTGGGCGGATTTTTGGCTTATTTGCTTGAATGGGGTCTTTATGATGTGGTAGCAAACCGCATCATGTCCGGCCTGATGGGGAGCCTGCTGACCGTGGTATCCTTCAGCGCCATGAGTGCCTATGTGCTGGTGATTTACCTGGCCGTCGGCCTGGTGGTGGGCGTTTTCGGCAGCTCCGTAGCCATCCGCAACTACTTACAGGTGTAAGAGATATTGCCATTTCAGGCAGAATGTGATATTCTGTAAGGAACGATCTTGCGGGGGCAGGTTTCCCGCAGCGTACATAAAGGGAAGTCAACAAACCAGATCCGGCCTGGCCGGGAGCGGGGCGGCGTTTTTCTCCGGGCCGCCAGCCGCGAATCTAAGGAGGTTTTTGTGAAAAAACGCAGAACATTCATTTCCGTCGTCTGTATCATTCTTGTTGTTTTGATGATTCTGTCCCTGACGGTGGCGGTCATCAGCTCCTCCGCCGCCGCTGCCAGCAGCAGCTCCATTCAGGCGGAGATAGACGACCTGGAGGATCAGAAAAGCGACATTCAGGATCGCATGGACGAGATTCAGGCGGAGATAGACAGCCTTGATTACGAAAAGGCCACCGTCCTGGAAAAGAAGGAGATCCTGGATCAGAAAAACGAGCTGGCTCAGCAGGAGCTGGACGTTATTCAGGAGCAGATTGACATTATCGACGGTCTGATTGCCAATATGCAGGAGGATCTGGCGGAGGCCCAGGCGGAGGAGGAATACCAGCGGGAGCGCTGGCTGACCCGCCTCCGTGCCATGGAGGAAGGCTCCAGCCTCAGCTATATGGAGGTTCTTTTTAACGCCACCAGCTTTTCCGACCTGCTGACAAGGCTTGACCTGGTCAATGAGGTCATGGAATATGACGAGGATCTGGAAGCCGACTATATCGCCGCCCGGGAGGCGGTAGAGGTCTTGGAGGCCGAGGCGGAGGAAATGTACGCCGAGAACGAGACCAACAAGGCCGAGCTTGAGGAGAAAAAGGCCCAGCTTGAGGCGGATATCGAGGCCGCCTGCGAGCTGATTGCCGAGATGGAGGCCGACATCGAGAGCTATAACGCCTCCCTGGCGGAGGAGCAGGCCACCATGGATGAGATCGAAAGCCTCATCGTGGAGAAGGAGGAGGAGCTGGAAGAGGCCAAGGCCGCAGAGGAAGCGGCTGCGGCAGCGGCGGCTGCTGCGGCTGCGGCAGCGGCGGCAAGCTCATCTACAACCACCACCACAACCACCTCGACCTCCTCCAGCGTTACCACCAGCTCCAGCGGCGGCTGGCTCTGGCCCAGCTATACCACCACCATCACGTCCTATTATGGCTATCGCTATTTGGAGCTGTACGGCTACACCAAGCTCCACGCCGGGGTGGACATCGGCGCGTCCTACGGCACCGCCATCTATGCCTCCGCCAGCGGCACGGTCATTCTGGCCAGCTATAACGGCGGCTACGGCAACTGCGTGATGATAAACCACGGCAACGGATATACTACCCTGTACGGGCATATGTCCTCCATTGCCGTTTCCAGCGGACAGACGGTCAGCCAGGGGCAGGTTATCGGCTATGTAGGCTCCACTGGCAACAGCACCGGGCCGCACCTGCATTTTGAGATTCGCGTCAGCTCCACCGGCGCCACCATCGACCCGCTGAGCTTCTCGTATTACTATTGATTCCGAACGGCAGTGGGGAGGCTGTGCGTTACCATTGCTTTGCCTTGCATCCATTGGCAAGGGCGGCGTAATTTGCCGTCCTTGCTTTTGTGGTGAAGGCCGTTATGGAGAAATAACTTGAAAAAACCACTGAAAAACAACCCGGCCCTGGTGGGCCTTCTGTGCTTTGCGGCGGGACTTCTGGCCGCCTGCGCCGCGATTTTGCTGGGCTTCGGGGGCTGGGAGGGCTTTCGTGCCTCCGCAAAATACGCCTCTGTGATACGGGTCATAGAAAACCACTATGTAGCGGACTACGACGTGGATGCGTTGACAGATGCAGCCCTGACCGCCGTCATCGACGCCCTGGACGACGATTGGAGCTACTACATGGACGCGGAGACCTACGCCGCCTACCAGGATTATTCCGCCAACCAGTACCAGGGCATTGGCGTGACCATATCCCAGGACGAGGAAACCGGCGGCTTCTTAATCGTCACTGTCACCAAGGACGGCCCGGCCCAGACCGCCGGGCTGGAGCCTGGGGACATTATCCTGGCGGTGGACGGGGTGGACGTGACCGGCGGCACCTCCTCCGATGTGCGGGCGCTGATTCAGGCGGACTATGGGGACTACGCGGTTCTGACCGTCCAGGACGGGGAGGACGGCACGGTCTATGACGTTTCCGTCTCCTGTGAGGTGATTTACAGCAGCCCGGTCACGGCGGAGCTTCTGGACGGGAACGTGGGCTATATTATCATCTCCAACTTCCGGGAGGGGGCCGGTTCCCAGGCCATCCAGGCGGTGGAGGAGCTGATTGCCCAGGGGGCGGAAAGCCTTGTTTTCGACGTGCGCTCCAATCCCGGCGGCCAGGTCTCGGAAATGGTGGAGCTGCTGGATTATCTGCTCCCGGAGGGGGACCTGTTCATCCGCGCCAATAAAAACGGGAAAGAGGTCATTGAAACCTCGGACGCGGACTGCGTGGAGCTTCCCATGGCGGTCATCGTCAATTCCGACAGCTACAGCGCCGCGGAGTTTTTCGCCGCCGCCCTGCGGGATTATGACTGGGCCACCATCGTGGGGGAGGCCACCACCGGCAAGGGCCGCAGTCAGGTGACGATTTCCCTGGCGGACGGCAGCGCGGTGCATATATCGAAATATACCTATTTGACCCCCAGCCGAACCGACCTGTATGAGGCGGGCGGGCTGACCCCGGATGTGGAGATAGACTTGACGGAGGAGGAGCTGCTCCTCTACCAGACCGGCTGGCTGGAGCCGGAGGACGACCCCCAGGTGCAGGCGGCAATCGACGCCCTAAGCGCTTGACAGGGCGATTTTAGAACCCTATAATATGTATACTTGGAAATAATGGAGGCATTGGCATGGCTGAAGCAAAATACAAAATGAGTCGGGAACGGTACGAGGAGATTCAGCGGGAGCTGGATTATCTTCAGACCGTCCGGGAAAAAGAGGTCTCTGAGCTGATCAAAGAGGCCCGCAGCTACGGCGACCTGTCCGAGAACAGCGAGTACGATGAGGCCAAAACCGAGCAGGGCAAGCTGTATTCCAAAATCGCGGAGTACAAAAACCTGCTGGAAAACGCGGAGATTGTGGAAAAGACCTCCCGGGCCGGTGTTATCGGCATCGGCAGCAAGGTGCTGGTTCTGGATGTGGAGCTGGGCGAGGAGGCGGAATACCAAATCGTCGGCAGCCAGGAGGCCAACCCCATGACCGGGCGCATTTCCGACGATTCCCCCTTTGGAAAGGGTCTGATCGGCCACAAGATAGGGGAGACGGTTATGGTTGAGGCCCCTGCCGGGGAGCTGCAGTTCGAGATTCTGAACGTATCCTATTGATTTGATTTTCAAGCCGGGGGCGGCCCCGCTGGCCGCCCTGACGAATCCATATTCTGTTGATGTTGAGGTGAAGCATATGTTTCAATATGCACCAGGCTACCGGGACGAGCCGGAGGGCCTTTCCGATGAAATGCGGGTGCGCCGGGAGAAGCTGTTCAAGCTCCAGGACGCCGGACGCGACCCCTATCAGATAACCAAGTTTTCCCGCACCCACTATTCCGCCCAGGTGAAGGAAAATTATGACAGCCTGGAAAATCAGACTGTCCGGGTGGCGGGCCGGATTATGGCGAAGCGGGTGCAGGGCAAGGCCGGGTTCATGGACATCCAGGACGACCGTGGCCGCCTGCAGCTATATGTCAGCGTCAACGAGCTTGGCGCGGAGGGTCTTGCGGAGCTGAAAACCTGGGACGTGGGGGATATTATCGGCGGGGAGGGCTTTGTTTTCAAGACCCGCACGGAGGCTATATCCGTCCATATACAGAGCATCCAGCTCCTTGCCAAGAGCCTGCGCCCGCTGCCGGAGAAATTCCACGGCCTGACCGATACCGACCAGCGCTACCGCCGCCGGTATCTTGACCTGATTATGAGCCCGGAGAGCCGCCGGGTTTTTGAGCTGCGGACAAAATTCATCCGCCATGTGCGCCGATATCTGGACGAGCGGGGCTATCTGGAGGTGGAGACCCCTGTGCTTGGCACCGTCCAGGGGGGCGCCGCGGCCCGGCCCTTCATCACCCATCACAATACCCTGGATATTGATATGTATATGCGTATCGCCACGGAGCTGAATTTGAAGCGGCTCATCGTGGGCGGCATGGAGCGGGTCTATGAAATAGGCCGCATCTTCCGCAACGAGGGCATGGACACCAAGCACAACCCGGAGTTCACCACCGTTGAGCTGTACGAGAGCTACGCGAACTATGAGACCATGATGGATTACGCGGAGGGAATATTGTCCTCCGCCGCCATGGAGCTGCGGGGTACTTATGAGCTGGAATGGGGCGGCAATGTAATCAACATGGCCCCCGGCTGGCGGCGTCTGACCATGGTGGAGGCCGTGCGGGAGTATGTGGGCGTGGACTTCGACGCCCTGTCCGGCGATGAGGAGGCCGTGGCCGCCGCCGTGGCCGCCGGTGTGGACATGGAAAAGGTGGAAAAGACCTGGGGCCATGCCCTGTATGAGTGCTTCGACCAGAAGGTGGAGGAGAAGCTGATCCAGCCCACCTTTATCACCATGTACCCGGTGGAGGTGTCCCCCCTGGCTAAGCGCAGCCCTGTGGACAGCCGGATGACGGAGCGGTTTGAGGTGTTCATCGGCGCCAGCGAAATGGGCAACGCCTTTTCTGAGCTGAACGACCCCCTGGACCAGCGCCTGCGCTTCCAGGAGCAGATGGAGCTGAAAGCCCGGGGCGACGAGGAAGCCAGCGATATGGACGTAGACTTCTGCGAAGCCCTGGAATACGGCATGACCCCCACCGGCGGCATGGGCCTGGGCATAGACCGCGCCGTCATGCTCCTGGCCGGTGTAGATTCCGTGCGGGATGTGATCTTGTTCCCGACGATGAAGCCCATCGACCAGTAAATCCACAGTATATAGTGTTTGCACTCGGTAAATTCAACTATATATTGTATAATATCTCTGGCGTCATCCCCGCGTTGACAGCAATTTGACAGCAAAATTTTGAAGAATGACGCATCGTTGTGAAGCGTTGTGTATTTCAGGCGAAACTGCATAAGGGTCAGGCAAGACCTGTGAGCACTTCTTGGAGCGATCCGAGGAGTGCTCTTTTTTCGTCCGGGCAGTCAGCTTCTGTCAGACAGTCAAATCAAAATCAGGAGGATGCCACCATGAGCAACAACTACAAACCCATCAAAAGCATGAAAGAGGTTCCCGACCAGCTGCGGAAGCTACGGCGGGAGTACATCCGCTATCAGCAGGCAGAGCTGATTTACAGCCTGTCACACAAGAAGCTGCTGGAGCTGGCCAGTGAAGCCGGAGCCATTTACCGCTTTGACAGCACCGTACTCATCAATCGAGCGATTTTCGATACCTATCTGGAGCGGTTTCACGAACCGGCAACCAAGCATGACAAGGACGGTGATGACGAGTGAGCGGCAACGTGTGGATGTTTTCTGACCAGCTCGACGATGAGGACATGGAATTTATGAAACACGAGTTTGTGACCTACAACATGGCCTGCGATTACTACCGGCTGGGGCTAAAGCCTGTCACCCGTATGGCGCATGAATGTGGGGCAGTCTACAAAATCGGCAAGAAGGTGCTGATACGGCGGAGCATTTTTGAGGCATACCTGCGAGAACAGAGAAAGGTTGATAGTGAAAATAATGGCTGAAAGGAAGAATCGCATCTGTGAGAACGGAATTGATTATGTGCTGGTTGGGGATTATTACGTCCCAGATTTGAAACTGCCGGAAGAGAAGCGCCCCATCGGACGCTGGGGACGGTTGCACCGGGAATACCTGAAGGAGAACCGGCCATTCCTCTACACCGATATGGTGATCTCCGGTGAGATATGGACGTACCTGGCCGACCTGAACGAACAGGCACAGGCAAGGCTGGAGCTTATCATCGAGCAGATGAAAGAGGCCGAGGGCGTGACCGAGGACTTGAAGCGCCGTGACCAGATGGGCTGGGTAGGCGCTATGAACAGTATCCGTAACCGGGCAGAGGAGATCATCAAGGCAGAGATGATTGATTTGTAAGACTATGTAAAACAGGGGGAGCTGTCTCCGTTTGGAGGCGGCTTCTGCTTTTCTGGTGGAAAATATCAAAAGTAGCCCCACTGGGGCTACCAAAGGCCCTGCTAGGGCCACTACAAGACTTCAAATTTTTGTTATAATGGAAAACGAAAGGACACCTGTGGGGAATACAAGCGGGCCGTAAAAGCCATATGTCTGAAAAGTAGTCCCATTGGTACTATCGAATTGGTACCAACAGTATCACGACAGGAAGACAGGCGTTTGCTATAATTGGACTACAGAGG